>DASZPK010000402.1:0-3972 GCA_035550335.1 Chthoniobacteraceae bacterium
ATCGGCTGGAACGTGGACGAGTTGCTGTCCACCACCGGCACGCGGTCGCTGTCCGAGCCGTCGGTGTCAACCTCCATCGCCGCCTGGATGAGGAGCGCGTGGCGTTTGCTCGCGGATTCAAATTCGAGCGCCGTCTCGCAATCGAAAAAATGCTGGCGCGAAATCAATTGCTCGAGCCGCGGCAGATCGCGGGTGAGGGAGTTCACCTTGAGCCGGTAGAAATCGTCGTAGAACGGCGATACCTTCGCCTTGGGGAGCGCGGCTTCCAGCCAAGGGAGCGCTTTCGGGAGGTTCTTGTTGAGTTTTTGCAACTCCGCCAAATCGGTGTTCGGCTTCGGCACGCGCACCTTGAGTTCGAGATTCAGCGTGTAGCTCGACGGATCGTCGCGCTCCAGTTCCGCGGTGAGCCCTTTTTCCGTATTGACGGTCGAATTGATCGTGATGCCGCTGAAAAGCTTCGCCACCTCCATCGTTTTTTTCGGCACGTAGATGCCCGCCGGTGTCACGCTCGGTGTCGGGCTGGGCGTCGGCTGTTGCACGATGACGATCCTGTGGATCAGCTTCAAGCAGACCACCGCGGCAACAATCGCCAGCAGAAAAACAATCGCGGCTACGCGAAAAAAACGCAGGCTCACTGGTTGGAACTCCCCCGGTTCACAATCACCTTTTATACCATGCGAGTAATGTCACCACGATGCTGATCCCGCTCAGCAGCGCCATCAGCCCGCCGGGAATCAACGCTCTTTTTTCAATGTAATTCGGAATGAACCGCCCCGCGAGCACCACGGACACCACCAGCGCGAGGATCAACGGCTCCGTGCGGATTTGCTGCAACGGCTGCGCATGCAGGAGAATCGCCGCCCAGATCAGCAACACCCCGCAGACCGCACCCGCCACGATCGACGGCACGCTCTTTTTTTTCACGTATCCCATCACGCCGCCCACGATGGTCAGGATGCCGAAAATCGCCAAATAGATCCGGGCAAATTCAATCATGCAGTTTCGAAATAACGAAAAACGCGGTCCGTTTCAATACGCAATCTCGTCCCGGCGTGACCGTTGCGCCGCCTCGTTGATGATCAAACGGACGATAAACATCGGGATTGCGCACGCGACCGCCATCAGCAGGCAGTTCCACAGCCCGGGCACCACGCGCGCACGGTCGCCCGCCGCCGCGAGCAGCGCCTGCTGCGCGACCTGCGTTGCGGGGACTTTCAAAAAATCCGGCGGCGGCGAGTGGCGCTCCTTGCTCGCGCGCTCGGCCACCGCGCCGAACTCCGTGTCCACCGGCCCCGGGCACACCGTCGTGACCCGCACCCCCGTGCCGCGCAACTCCGCGCGCAGCGCCTCGCCGAGGCTCGTGACATACGCCTTCGACGCCGCGTACACCGCCGAGTTCGGCACCGGGAAAAAGCTTGCGATCGAGCTCACGTTGATGATCGCCGACGGCCGCGTCTGGTGCAGCACCGGCAGCATGAGGTAGCTCAATTTGGTAAGCGCCGTGATGTTCACCGCGATGATCTGTTTCAGCCGCGTCCAGTCCGCACTCGCAAATTCGCCATGGTCGCCGAGGCCCGCATTATTGATGAGCAGGTTCACGTTGAGCCCATTTTCGCGGACCCACTGCGTGAGCGCATCGATCTGCGCCTCGTCCGCGAGGTCCACCGAGCGGGTGTGGACGGTCAACTGCGCATTGTCCCGCAGCAGTTCATGCTCCAGCGCCTGGAGCCGGTCGGTGCGCCGCGCCACGAGGATGAGCGTCTCCGCGTAGGGCGCGAGTTCGCGCGCGATTTCCTCCCCGATCCCCGCCGTCACGCCGGTAATCAATGCTGTGCAGCCCGTGAAATATGCAATACTCATGGCTTATGATTGTCCAAAACCTTGGCAAACAAAAGTCATTTACGACGAAAGATGGCTCGACGATCCGCAGCATCCTCGACCGCACCAACGCGCCCGTTCAAAACCAAAGCCTCGCCGAGGCGACCGTCCCCGCCCGCGCGCGCACCCAGCGCCACTACCTGGAACCAAAATGGTTGAATTCCGATTTCCGAACAATATGCTGTCACTATGACCAACATGGGCTTCACCTACTGGCAGGATGGCAATGACTGGCTCGGCTACATGGACGAGTTTCCGGATTATATGACGCAGGCGAAATCCTTCGACGAGTTGAAGGAAAACCTGGCCGATTTGCACAGAGACTTGATCAGCGGTGAAATTCCAAACGTTCGACGGCACGCGGTCTTGGAAATTGCGTGAAACGCCGCGATCTCATCAAGAAGATCGAGGAATTGGGCGCGATTCTCATCAGGCACGGCGGACGCCATGACTGGTATCATCACTCGGAAATGAAAGTCAGCCAGCCAGTTCCGCGTCACCAGGAAATCAACGAATTCCTGGCTCGGAGTATTATCAGAAAGTTTACGAAGAAGTAGGGTTTGCCCTCCCTACGGCGCGGGAACTGGCTTCGGGTTCTTCAAAATCTCCTCCTCCGCCGGCTGCTTTTCCGTCTTGGTGGTGAAGATCACGCGGTTTGGTTTTTCCGCGAGCTGCTTGGAGAACGATTTTAAATAGGTCGTCGCGACCTTGAGGTTTTCCATCACCACGGAGAGCTCCTTCATGCGGCCGTCCACGCTCTGGCCCAGGTTGGTCACGACGCCGCCAGTCTTGTTCAGTACGCCGTCGAGGTCGGACTCCACCCCTTGCAACTTCGCCACCGCATCGCGGGCGAGATCGAGCGTCGCGTGCAGGCTGCTCTTGTCGTTGATCAGCGTGTTGGCATTGTTAACGACCGTATCCACATCCCCGACCGTCTTGTGCGCGGAGTCGAGCACGATGCCGAGCTTGGGGAGGAGGTTTGTCTGCACGTCGGCAAGCACGCCGTTGATGCCGTTGCCGCTCAGCAGCGCGTCGAGGCCCCCCGGCTCGCCTTGGAGCACCGCGTTGTTTGCCAGTTCCTCCACCTTGCGGCCGGTGACATCATCCGAACCCACCGGCGAGCCCGCGGAAATCGCGATGAATTTCTCGCTCAGCAGCGTGTCGGAGTTGATCGAGGCCTGGGCATCGTCGGGAATCGGCGGCACATCGGCATTCACTTCCACCGTGATGCGCACGGCGTTGCCGGACCTCTCCTTCAAGTTCAATTTCTCATCGCCCTCGCGCTCCTGCGCCGTGAGCAGCCGGATGCCGATCACGTGCCCCGCGGGCGCGCCCGCGTAGCGCAGTTCGGAGGCGAGATGGATGCCCGTCACGTCGCGGTAATCGATCTGCACCGTGCGTGTCGGTTTTTTGAGGCGGAATCCGGAAAGCGCCACGGTGAGCGCGCCGAGCAGCACGAGGCTGCACACGATCACCACAATCGCCACGACATAGTCTGATAGGTTCTTTTTCATGTTTACGCCTTTCCAATTGGCCTGGGGCCTCCCAACAGCCGGTTAATGTAATCGTCTTTGGAAAGTTTCAAAGGCACGGGCCCGTCGGCCTCGCCCCGGATGAATTGCTGCACCTCGGGGTTCGGGCTGTTGCGGATTTCGTCGGGCGTGCCCGCGGCGATGATCGTCCCCTGGCGCGGCCCGGCGCCGAGCATGATCATCTTCGTGCCGATGCGGAAGGCGCTCGTCATGTCGTGCGTCACCACCACGGCGGTCATCCCTAGGCGGAGCGTGAGGTCCTGCGTCAATTTATCCACCACGGCGGTCATGATCGGGTCGAGGCCCGAGGTCGGTTCATCGCTGAAAAGCAACTCGGGATCAAGCGCCAGGGCGCGCGCGAGGCCGACGCGCTTCTTCATGCCGCCGCTGATCTCCGCGGGCTTCAAGTGCTCGAACCCGGTGAGCCCCACCATTTCGAGCTTCATTTTCACCATCAATTCCACGATATCCGGCTCCAGCTTCCCGTGCTCGTTCACCGGCAGTGCCACGTTCTCGCCCACGGTCATTGACGCCAGCAGCGCGCCGCTCTGGAAAAGCATCC
>DASZPK010000403.1:0-6201 GCA_035550335.1 Chthoniobacteraceae bacterium
GCATGCGACCAAAGTGCGGCTGGTGCTGGAGCGGAACGAAAACACCGTCATGCTGCGTATCATTGACAACGGAAAAGGACTGCCGTCGCCTGGATGCAAAAGTGATGGGATGGGCATGAAAATCATGGACTACAGGGCTCGCTCGATAGGCGGAAGCCTGGAAATCGCCGCCAATCCTGATGGAGGGACCATTGTCAGTTGTTCGTTTGAACAACATGATTCCGGTATTGCGGCGACAACGCAACCTCCGCTTGTCGATAACGCTTATTGCGGAAAATCTTGATCTTTTCGTTTGTCCGCGAGTTTTCTTTTCGCCAGCGCGATCTGTAGTTTTTAAACACTGACGGATTTCCTTGCCGTTCGTCCCAAGCCGCGCATAGTAGACCCCTGATGGTTTATAACGGTACAGACATTCGCCAACTTTCTCAAAAAGCGCTTGGTTTTCAGGCGCAGTCCTCTTTTGCGCATGTGGCGCACGAAATAGGCGTACAATGGGGTTTTGCAAGTGGCTTGGTGAATTTCGAATTTCTCCGTAAATGGATCAGTCCGGGGTGTAGCTTAGCTTGGTAGAGCGCTTGGTTTGGGACCAAGAGGTCGCAGGTTCGAATCCTGTCACCCCGATTTTTCAAACTCCCCGCCGGCAAAATCGCGGGATCAACCGGCCTTGGCTTTGGGCTTGAGCCTTTCCTTGGGGAGTGTTTTCAGGAAAATTTTGCCCCAGCGCCACATGGCGTCGATGATCGGCTTGAGGCTTGCGCCGTTTTTTGAGATCGAATATTCCACGCGCGGCGGGACCTCGGCGTAGACCTTGCGCTCGATGATTCCGTCTTCCTCGAGTTCGCGCAGTTGCAGGGTAAGCATGCGCTGGGTGGCGCCCGGGACGAGCCTGCGAAGCTCGCCAAAGCGTTTGGTGCCGGTCGTGAACAGGATGTAGAGGAGCTCCCCCTTCCATTTGTCCCCGATCACCTCGGTGCAGGCTTCCACGGGGCAGCCCAGGTGATCGTAGCTTCTGTGTCGCATCCGGCGCACCGGGGTTTTTCCTGTGTTTTTACTCATGGGCACTTTTTGGATACTATAGCAAATAATTGTGCCTACTTGTCAATTATGCACATAAGCCGTACAAAACGGCTAAAGATCCACATGATCGCCAGCACCCAAAAATGAACAACACACAAATCTTCAGGAACCTTCACGCGGACCCAGCCAAGCCTTTGATCCTCCCCAATATCTGGGATGCCGGCGGGGCCCGCCTCGTCGAATCACTCGGCGCGAAAGCCGTGGCCACCACGAGCGGAGGCGTCGCGTGGGCAAACGGTTATCCCGATGGGAACCGTCTGCCGGCGCTCCTGCAGGCGCGCCTCGCGGAACAAATCGTCAACACGGTACGGATCCCCGTATCGATCGATTTTGAGGCCGGCTATTCGAGCGAGCCGGCCGCAGTGGCCGAAAATCTCAGGCCGCTCCTCGCCTCGGGCATTTCGGGCATCAATATCGAGGACGGCGCCGATTCGCCCGCCATCCTTGCCGCCAAGATCGAGGCGATCAAGAAAACGGCTTCCTCGATGGGGACCGACATTTTTGTGAATGCGCGGACCGATGTCTTTTTGCAGGATTTGGTGGCCGACGACAGGAAAGTTTCGGAAACGCTGGCAAGGGCCGCGCTGTATCAATCGGTCGGCGCCGATGGCCTTTTCGTGCCCGGCCTCACGGAGGCTGCGGATATCGCCAGCGTCACCGGGGGAACGGAACTGCCGGTGAACCTCATGGCCTCGGTCGAGCTGCCGAAATTGGACGCATTGGCAAAACTGAACGTGCGGCGCCTGAGTGCCGGAACGGCCATCTCGAAGATCGCCTGGCATCACGCCGCTCGCGTAGCCGGCAATTTCCTCAACGATGGGGACTGCGAAGTTTTCAGCGAGGAGGCGATGCAATATCCGCAGTTGCAGAAACTTTTCGAGGACAGGCGATAAGCCGCGCGGACGCGAAAAGATTGAACTCGTGAGAAGGAAAGCCATTCGGCAAAATCCGGCTTGATTCCAAGCCCAGTCATCCCATGCAATTCAACCACCTGTTCGGGAGAAAGAAAAAGGGCGGCCCCTCATGGGAGGATTTGGAGCGCGACCACGCGTTCCAGCAAGCCATCCTGGCGGTCCCCGCGGGAAAGGTGAGCACCTACGGGAAGATTGCCGAGGCTGCCGGCTACCCGCGCTATCATCGCGCCGTCGCCCGAATGCTGCGCGAAGAGCACTCCGACCGCCTGCCATGGCACCGTGTCATCGGTGCCGACGGGGCCATCAAGACCTCCGGCGCTTCGGCGAAAGAACAGCGGGCCCGGCTCCGCCAGGAAGGCGTTTTGTTCCGTGGCGGACGAGTGGATTTGAGCGTCTTCCTTTACACGCCGGGTGGGAGTACCGGTTTTCGTGGCGCTCAAAACTGGAAATAAATGAACGGCGATTTTTCGCCAGTGCGTGCGAGGAGCAACGCGACAACAAGCATGCCAAGCGTCGCGCCCCAGGCGAGGCCGCGCGCGAAGGGGCGGGTCTGCAGGCGGGCGGTCATGGCCTCAAGCGTGGTGCCGCGCGAGAGGCGCAGCGCGATCGCCGAAGCCGCGAGATAGCCGGCAATCAAGGTCCAGAGCGAGGCGTCCGCGATGTCGCCGGTGAAGATTTTTGCGGGATCGAAGACCACGATCTTGCGCACGCATTCGATGCTGTCGGCAAAATGCGTGAGGCGGAAGAAGCACCACGCGAGGCACACCGCGTGAAACGTAATGACGATGCGTGCGGCGTGCCATGCGCGGCGGGGGAGACCGGCGAGCGTGGCGGTTTTGTGATACAACGCCGTCGCGCCCCAGAGCCGGTTGATGATGAGATAGAGGCCGTGCAGCGCGCCCCAGACGAAAAACGAAAGCCCCGCGCCGTGCCAGATGCCGCCGAGCACCATCGTGATCATGAGGTTGAGCGCCGCGCGCGCCTGCCCTTTGCGATTTCCGCCGAGGGGAATGTAGAGGTAATCGCGCAGGAATCGCGAGAGCGTCATGTGCCACCGCCGCCAGAAATCCTGCGCCGAGGTGGCGAGGTACGGCCAGTTGAAATTCTCCGGCCAGCGGAACCCGAACCAAAGGCCGAGCCCGCGCGCAATGTCGGTATAGCCCGAGAAATCGAAATAGATTTGCAGCGCATACAGCCAGACATACGGCAGCGACCACGTCCCGGCGGCGGAAAGCTGCGTGACATTCGCGAAAAACGGATCGATCGCAGCCGCGATGCTGTCCGCAACGATCAATTTTTTGAAATAACCCCGCGCAATGAGAAAGCCCGCCTCCAGCGGCGAATCCGGCCGCTGCGGCATCTCCCCCGGGCCGAGGTGCGAGAGAAATTCGCGCGCCCGCAGGATCGGTCCGGCCACAAGATGCGGAAAAAACGCCGTGAACAAAAAATACCGTAGCGGATTCCGCTCGGCCTTGATATGCCCGTGGTAGACATCGACCATGTAGGAAATCCCGGCGAACGAATAAAACGAGATGCCCATCGGCGCGACCCAATCCTGCGCCGCGCCCTGCGGGAGAAAGAGCGGCGTGTATTTCCAAAAACAGAGCGCCGCGAGATTGCAGCCGACGCCCACGGTGAGCGCCGTCCGCTTCCAGCGCGTCTGCTCGATCCAAAGCGCCGTCCCCCAATCCACCGCGCAATACCCCGCGATCACCGCGAGAAACCAGCGGTGGCTGTGCCCGTAAAAAAGCAAACTCACGCCGAGCAGCGCGCAAAGTTGCACCCAGTACCATTTGCGCGAGACCCACCACAAGCCGAACGCAAGGAACACAAACCAAAGAAAATCGCGGTCGACGAAACTCATGGCGCCTTCTTCATCGCCTCAAAATGCGCCAGCAGCCCCGCAAAAAGCATCCGGTTCCCGCGCGCGTTGAAATGCCAGTCGGGAAGAAAGAGCCCCGGCTTGTCGGGCGCGTTGAGAAAAACATCGCGCGCATCGTAACAATCGATCCCCTCGTTGCGGCACATCGCGGCGATGGCCTCCTGCGGGAAGAAATGCGCCTTGCCAAAAATCTGCTCGCGATTCGGAATCACGAGCACCGTCACCGGCGTGCCATATTTGCGCGAAAGCTCCCCGAGATTGCGCGTATACGCCTGGAGATCCGCGAGGATCGACGGCGAAAGCCCCTCCGTCACCTGCGCCGCATGGAAGCGCGGGTCCATCGCCCCCTCCCCGCTCCGCACCCACGCGAGAAACGCCAGCCGGCTGTGCGCGATGAGCCCCGCCAGCGGCCCCTTCGGCATCCGCACCCGGTAAGTAATCGCCCCGCTCTTGTTGACATAAATCGAGCTGAGCGGATGCCACCCCAGCCCCGCGATATCGATCGGCAACAGCACGAAAATCAGGTGCTGCGGCCTCAACCCATGCGCCAGCAGCAGCCGCGCCTGGTCCACCCGGATATTCGCCTGCTCATTGCGCCGCAGGTAAAACATCCGTACATCAGGCAGCGCCGCCTGCGCCGTGTCCCCCAGCATCGTCGGCGCCTGCACAAACGAATTCCCAAACCACAGCCACGTCGCCCGCGGCGAATCCAGCGGCCCCAGTTCGCGAAGCCGGTCCGCATAATCGCGCTGGAAATCATCATAACTTCGGTAATCCGCCCCCAGCTCCGCATCCCCCTTATAATCCCCCGTCAGCGCCGACTCATCCCTGCGGTACACCTCGATGTCCGCCGGCGGCCGCGCCCGCGCATAAATCTCCGCCAGCAGCAGCGGCGCCGCCACCCCCGCGATCATCCCCGTGATAAAAAGCCACCCCCTCCGCGGCGCGGGTGCTGGCGATTGTGAAACAGGCGCATCCATGTAAAACGACCGTGGAGACTCCGCCAAACCCGTCCAAGTTGCACGATTTTTCTACCGCCCCCCGGCGCCGATGAAGTCGTGATCCCGAAGGACGCCGGCGCGATGCAAAAGCACGCAAACAAATTCGACGTGATCCTCAACACCCTCGCCGCCTCGCACAACATCGTCTCCGACATCGAGACGATCCCGATCCAAAAAATCGACGAAGCCTACGAGCGCATGCTCAAGAGCGACGTGAAATACCGCTTCGTGATCGACATGGCATCGCTGCGGTAAGCCGTTACCATGCGAGACGCCGAAGGCCGCTCACATGACTGAAATGCGCATCCCGCGTGGCGACCGGCAGATCATATTGGCGGGCCAGCGCCGCGATCCAAACATCATTGGAGGGCATCGGCTTGCCCGACGTTTTTAGCTCGCTGCGAATTTCCGCATAGGGTTGCACGGTTTCAGCGTCTATCTCCAGCACCTCGCTGGCGGAAATAAAGGCCGCGAGGCCCGATTCCCTCTTTTTGCGCTCTCGCGAATGCAGAAGGCCAAATCGATATTCGCCGAGCACGACAACGGGCAGGTAAAGTTTGCCCTTGCCCGAAACCAGCCGCTTCAATGCGTCGTCCCCGTCGAAAAACGCGGAGAGCGCATTCGTATCCAAAATCACTTCCATTCCTCCGGGTCGATTCGCCCGAATTCCTCCTCAATAATCGCGTCAATTTTCCGTGTCTCGGCGGAATGCCCTTTGAAAAGGCCGAAATACTTCATCCATGGTTGGGAACCCTTGGTCTCGCTGGCTGCATTTAATTTCTCCGCCATCGCTTCGGTTACAAACTGCTTCAGCGTCTGCCCGCGCAATGCCGCGGCGGATTTTGCTTTGCGCAGAATCGGGCCGGGAATCTCCAACGTGGTTTTCACATTGCCAATCAACCATATTTATGGGTCGCGGACAATACCCATTTTCCCGCGCCTGTTGAATTTCTCCACTGCCCACCGCAGGTGCATCTGCCAGGGCGTGGTAAACATCGCGGCTATGAGGGATGCGCTGGCGGCAAGCTTGCGGTTCACGATCGAGTTTCGGAATCCGCCCCTTCGTGATAGACATGGCATCGCTCAAGTAAGGCGCCATGTGCGATCATTTCCGAAAGGCGAACTGCATCTGCGAAAGCATGTTCCGGGGAGGATACGCGTCTGGCACGGTGCCAAGACATAGGTAACACTTCAGTGCCATGACATGGGTTACACTTTGGGTGTAACGGCGTGGGAGAGATGGAGGGCTTTTGGGAAATAGTTCCAGTGGGCTGGGCGCATTCCTGTTTTGTCCTTGGAGTGAAGTTCGCCGATGAGGAGTTTGCCG
>DASZPK010000404.1:0-1520 GCA_035550335.1 Chthoniobacteraceae bacterium
ATTAACGCGGGCTTGCAGAGCAGGCCGAGAACGAAAAGGACCAGCACGGTGAGGTAGCGCACCAGCGACCATGGCCGGTAGACGTAGCGCACATAGGCATCCAGCGCGAGCACGAGGAAAAGGCCGCTGAGCACCGTGCCCCGCTCCGCCACCCATGCGACTGTTTCGACCTGCATCGGGTGGATGGCGAATAATGCGGCGACGAGCGCGCTGCGCCAGATCGTTCCGGTGACGAGGCGCAGGACGCGGAAAAGCATGATGGCCGTGAGTCCGTGCAGGATCGCGTTGACGAGATGGTAAGCGGGGGACCTGTCCTCCAACACCTGGCTGCGGGAGGTCCAGTTGGCCATATGGGTCAGCACGGTGATCGGCGAGTAGAAGCCGGCATTGAGATAATCAATGCGGAACGGATTCAGGACACGCATCACCGCGGAGGAATTCAGCCCGGAGGTGACGAGCGGGTTGCCATAAACCGCCGCCTTGTCGCCGAGGTCGATGAATTTGTGCTCGATGACCTGGCCGTAAACCAATGTGACGGCGCCGATGATCAAAACGTAGATGGCCGCGATGGTCCAGCGGGCGAGGAAGGAATTCAACTGCGCCTTGACCGCCACCGGATCTATGACCGGTAATTCCTCCTCGAGATGCGCGGGCTGCCTGAGCTTGCGTTTGCGTATTCTGCGGATCTGCGGCATGGGGGTCGGATCAAATTTCGCGCCACTGGGAGCGAATCCCCGCTGGCTGATTCATATAACGGGTTTGACACTCCGATGTCAAATGCCCGCGCCCCCAAGAGCGGGGCGCTACCATGGCAGCGGGTCCGCCTTTAATTCGCGTTCCCACAGGGTTTTGACCGCATGGACGGTCTCCGCGTTCAACGCGCCGCTGGCGGCGGCGAAATTGTCGCGCGCCTGCTCCACGCTTTTTGCGCCGGGAATCACGGTGGATATTTCGGGTTGGGCGAGGATGTATTGCAGCGCGGCGTCGCGGATGGAAACGCCGGGCGGCAGGAGAGCGGCGAATTGCTCGATGAGCGCGGCGCGGCGGGCGATTACTTCCGGCGACCAGCGGTCGCGAATGCCCTCGAATTTGCTGCCGGCGCGGTATTTGCCGGAGAGCCAGCCGGAATCGAGCGGCACCTTTGCGATGAAGCCAATGCCCCGCTCTTTCGCCTTGCGGAAGGAGGCGAGCGGATCCTGGTGGAAGGCGTTGAATAAAACCTCCACGGCCTGGCAGCGCGTGGTCTCGATCACGAGATCGAGTTCCCGCCGCCAATCGAGCGATACGCCGTAGGCGCGCAATTTGCCTTCGGTTTTGAGGCGCTCGAGTTCGTCGTACACGGCGGCGCCATCGAGTGTGCCGTCCATCACCTCGATGGGCGGGTTGTGCAGGAGATAGACATCGACGTAATCGGTTTGCAAACTGCGCAGGCTTCGCTCCAGCGCGGGACGCACGGCGGCGGCGCTGAAATCGGCGGGCCCGTCGGGGCTGTGGCCGAATTTCGTGCAGATGGCCACGCG
>DASZPK010000405.1:0-2796 GCA_035550335.1 Chthoniobacteraceae bacterium
TCTTAAGGGGCTTATTCAGGAACTGAACCTGAACATCGCCCAATTGCAGATGCCGCTGGATCCCGCCGTCACCCCCCAGAAGTTCCAGGCAAATTTGCAGACGGTGGTGAAAGATACCAACGACAAAGCGGCGGCTGCCAACGTCCAGCTTCCGGAGAAATTCGCCTTGGGATTCGAGGGCTACCTGTCCACGCCCCCAGTCCCGGCATCGGCCCCCGGCCTTGATCGGCAGCTCAAGGCGGTGCAGTTCGTCATCGACCAGTTGCTGGATGGCTCGGGAGTGACATCCATCTCCCCGGTGGTGCGCGGCACGCTTCCCGAGGAAGACCCCAAAGGCAAGCCCTCCACGGCGCCGGTGATGAGGGTCCCCGTGAAAATCACCTTCGTCACGAACTGGGTCAAGCTGCGCACGGTCCTCAACAATTTGAACCAGACCAAAAAGCAGTTTTACATCGTGCACTTGATCGACATCGATCCTCCCACCGGCGAGGAAAAGCAACTGCTTTCGAAGCCGGACGCCATCAGAAACAGGACCGACAAGGATGGCCACTTGAAGCCCGCCTTCGGGGGTGAGAAAATCCAAGTCACACTTTCCTTGGAAATCGTCAACTTCAACCTGCCGCCGAAATAAATTCCATGGACTGGATTAAAAAGAATACCGAGAAATTTGTGCTGCTGCTGTTTTCCATCGCGCTTATCGCGGTGGCTGTGTTGCTGGTGTTAAACGCCCAGAAACTGCTGGCCAGTTTCGATCCACTGACCAAGCCGCCAGCCGAAACCTCGCACATTCCCCCGCTCAACCCGGAGGGGATTAAGACCGCACAGGCCGCACTCGATAAACCGGCGACATGGGATTACGACAAGGACAAGAACGGCATTCTGTTCGCCTCGCGCGTTTTTTTTATATCCGACAAGGGTGATCCAATTGAGCCCAAAGGGGGAATGTTCTATCCGCCAGTGCCGAATGACTGGTTGATGAAAAACAACCTCGACATTACGGACCCCCAAGTTCTCACCAAGGACGCCGATGGGGACGGGTACAGCAATTTGGAAGAGTTTTTGATGCAAACCGACCCGACGGATCCAAACTCCCATCCGCCCTACATCACCAAGCTTTTCCTCGAGAAATACATCAAGATTCCATTCCGCCTGGAGTTCATGGAGCAGCCTGACGATACGACCTATGAGATCAATGCCTTGGACGCCGGCCAGCCCACTCAATTCCTTAAGATGGGCGACCTCATCGCCGGCACGAAATACAAGCTCGTCAAATTCGAGAAAAAAAGCGCGCCCGGGCCGGACGACATGGTTAACGATGTCTCCGAGTTGACCATTGAGCATACCGAAACCGGGAAGCAAATCATACTGGTCAAAGGGAAGGTTACGGACGATCCCGACTCCTACGCCCAATTCCGCTACCTCTGGAAGAAAAATACGCCCATTAAAGTGAAGCTGCAGGGGACTTTCACATTGGATCCGGAAACGGACATCACTTATAAAGTGATTGACATCACCCAAAACGCCGCCAAAATCGTCAACCAAAAAACAAACCAGGAAATTTTGATCCCATTGTTGAGGAAAGACGAAACGTTCCACGCCCCGGATGGCAGGTTCTTCAACAAAGACGGCAAAGAGGTAGATTAGAATTTCGGCACCCCGCACACACAGAGTTTTCGATAACGCATTTTTCGACAATCCAATACCAACTCCAACATGATCAAACCCCCACTCCTTATCATCACCCTCGCAGGCATCGCCGCTCTCTCGCCCTTGGTAGCGGGCGCCGCGGACGTTGACACCGTTGCAAGACAGGAGGAAGCCCGCCGCGAAGCGGACCTGCAGGTCGCCGAGAAGGCCATTGCCGAGGGCGACAAGCTGTTCAAGACGTACCATTACGATCAAGCGGTGCAGCAATACCAACTCGCCGCCGACACGCTGGCGGAATCGCCTTACGCCCACAACGTGCGCTCGCGCGCAGTGGCCGGCCTCGCCCTCTCGAGCACACGCCTGGCGGAGCAGCGGATCACCGAGGGACGTTTTGAGGATGCCAGGGCTTCGGCTAAAACGGCCCTGAAATACGACCCGAATTACAAGCCCGCCATCGAGTTGCTCGCCCACATGGAGGATGCCGGTTATTTCAACACCACCGTGGGAGAGCACTTTGAGGACAAAGTGCACGAGGTGCAGCGCCTCTTCATCGAGGCGAAGGGGTTCTACGACACCGCGCGTTTTGATCTCGCCTACAAGCGCTGCGACCAGATCCTCGACATTGACCGTTACAATAAGGCCGCCCGCGAATTGCAGGAGGATATCCTTGCCGCCAAAAGCCGGTACGCCACCGAGGCATACGACGAAACCCGCTCCCTGATGATGTGGCAAATCACAAGCAAGTGGGAGACGAACCCGCGCAAATACATCAACCGCGAGGCCGTCCGGATCCAGACTTTCACCAACACGAACAACACCGAATACATCCAAAACAAGCTCAATCG
Organism: Chthoniobacteraceae bacterium; assembly: GCA_035550335.1. Lineage (GTDB taxonomy): Bacteria > Verrucomicrobiota > Verrucomicrobiia > Chthoniobacterales > Chthoniobacteraceae > DASZPK01. The sequence continues at coordinate 2,493 of DASZPK010000405.1, forward strand.
CATTATCATTCCGCAGATCAACCTCAGGGACGCCACCGTGCGCGACGCCATTGAGTATCTGCGCAGAAAGAGCATCGATCTCGACACCACGGAGAGCGATCCCGCGAAGAAAGGCGTGAACATCGTTCTCAAATTGAGCGCAACGCCCTCATTCGGGGGTGTTCCGGCGCCTGCCGTGGGAGTAGCCCCTCCAGTCGGGGGCGACATTCCTGGCGTCGCGCCAGTCGCCGTTGCTCCGGCCCCGGCCGCCGCTGGCCCGGGCGAGAAGAAGATCACGCTTTCCCTCACAAACATTCCGCTCGCC
>DASZPK010000406.1:0-6773 GCA_035550335.1 Chthoniobacteraceae bacterium
TCAAGCACCTCATCGGGAAAATCCCGCCGGAGTTGCAGTAAAACAAACGCGCCTGCATGAAAAGAATCCTCGGCATCGACCACGGCGAAGCGCGCTTCGGGCTCGCGCTTTCGGACGAGCTCGGGATGCTCGCGCACCCGCTCGAGACATTGCGGCTCAAGGAACAGCCCGACCCGGCAGGCCACATCGCCGGGGTGCTCGCGCGCGAAAAAGTGGAGACGGTGGTGATCGGCATGCCGCGCAACATGAACGGCACCTACGGCCCCGCCGCGGAGAAAGTGAAGGAATTCGCCGCCAAGCTCCAGGCGAAGGCGCCGGGCTGCAAAATCGTGTTCTGGGACGAGCGCCTCACGACGGTCGCCGCGCAAAAATCGCTCCACGAAAGCGGGCGCAACGTAAAACAAGGCCGCAGCGTGATCGACCAAGTCGCGGCTCAGATGATTTTGCAGGGTTACCTCGATTCGCAGGCAATGGCGTAGGATTTCAAATTGAAGACGGAATCGAACGCGCTGGAGCGGCTGAAACTCATTGTTGCTTACGATGGCACTCCGTTCAAAGGCTGGCAGAGCCAGGCGGGCGGGAACACGGTGCAGGACCATATCGAGGCGGCATTCGCGAAGATTTGTGGGAAGCCGGTGTCGATTCATGGCTCCGGGCGTACGGACGCCGGCGTCCACGCGCTCGGCCAATGCGCGCACGCGGATGTCCCGCGCGGGACGCTGCCCGCTGGAAAATGGGTCGCCGCGCTGAACGCGAACCTCCCGCGCGAAATCCGCATCTTGAAATGCGTGCGCGCCCCGCGCGATTTTCACGCGCGCTATTCGGCAAAGGGAAAAGTTTACACCTACCGCATCCTCAACTCCGCGGTGATGCCACCGTTCGAGCTAAATCGCGCGTGGCATTTCCCCGGCGTGCTCGACCTCGCGGTCCTCGAAGCCGCCGCGAAAAAACTCACCGGCACGCACGATTTCGCCGGCTTCGCCGCAAACCGCGGCACGCCGGTCGAAAGCACCGTGCGCACCCTGCACGCCATCGAGATCCGCCGCTCGCGCGGCGCGATCACGATTGTTTTTGAGGGAAACGGATTCCTTTACAAAATGGCGCGACTCCTCACGGGATCGATGGTGCGCTGCGCACAACACCGCGCGCCGCTGGAGTGGATCGATCATTTGCTCCTGGCTCGCGACGGGATGAAGACCAGCTTCGCCGCGCCCGCCGATGGGCTTTGTCTCACGCGCGTGTTGTATTAATCACGCCAGCTTTTTGGACTTCAGCCAATAGATAAACCCGCCCATCGCCAGCGCCGCCGCCGCGAGGCTGATCGCGATCCCCCAGCCGCCCAGCTGTCCCCTCGGGTGCACGCGCACCACGCGAAAGCCGACATGCAGCCCCTCGATCCACGGCTCCCGGTTGTAGCGGTAGGTGGATGCGAGCAAACCCGCCTCATGCACAAAAGCGTTGCCTCGCAGCCCGCGGGTGTGATCCGGAAAAATGGATTCGTTCCAGTTCCAAATATTCCCCGCCTGGTCGTAGGTGCCGTAATGGCTCGGCGAGCCCGTGTAAGCGCCCACGTCGGTGTAGCCGCCGACCGCGTTGTTGTAATTGGCGCATCGCGGGGCGCTCGTGGGCGCGCACGCCGTGGGAGGCGTGTCGCCGCCGGTGGCGTAGAGGGCATAGCTGCCGCTGCCTTGGTAATAGGCCGCCTTGTACCATTCGTCCTCGCTCGCGAGCGCAATTTTAGCGCTGGCGCTGCGGATGACATCGAGACCGTTGGAAGGGGCCGGCGTGCCGCCGAGCAGCGTGTATGCGCCCTGCTCGGTCGAGGCGCTGCCCTGCCCGTTGTTGAGCCAGTTGATGAAGCGCAGCGCATTGAAAAAAGTGCCGAAGGTAAACGGCTTTTTTTCAAACCCCGCCTTCGCCGAGTACTTGCGGCCCGCGGGCGCATTCACATCGAAATCAATGCCGCCCCCCGGCTCCGTGCTCATGCTGCGATTCCAAAGCCGCAGCGGATTCGCCCCGGAGGGATCGACCGTATTGAGAAACTCGACGTATTGCGCATTCGTAACATCGTACGCGCTGATCTCATAGTCGTAATCCACCTTCCCGAAGCCGGTCTTGGGATCCGCCGGATTACCCGCATCGCCGACCGCGACCCACGGAAAATCGACCGCTCCGCGCGCCGGGATTGCGACGGCGGCAAACACACCGCAGAGCAGGAAAAATAAAATCCGGAGCATACCGCACAATTACTGCGTGACCACCAATTGGAATGTATAAAAAGCCTCCTGCCCGGACGCATCCTTCATGGTGACGATCACGGATTCCTCGCCGGGCTTGGCGGGCGCCTGCCAGTTCACCGTGCCATCGCTCCCCACGGTCAACCCCGCGGGGCCCGATTGGAGCGTGAAAGTGACCCCGCCCGCCTTGGAAACCGCCTCGATCTTGAAGTTCACGCGCTGCGAAACCTTCACCTGCGGCGCCACGGTCGTCGAGTAAAGATAATCGACCCCCTTTGCATCCAGGATTTTCTTGATATCGATGGGATGCGCGACGATGCGATTATTCGTGGCCGGGATTGTGATGAACAGGTTGAGCTGGGGATAGAAATGGTATCGCTTGTCGGGCGTGATCGTCAGTTCCCCCTGCATATAGCCCGGCTGCAACCCGCCGTCCTTCTCAGTCATTTCATCGAAGCCCTCGAGGTACGTCAGGGGCTGCGACGAGTGCTCCGTGTAAACGGCGATGGGTTTCGGCGCGCCCTTTCCGTTTGATTGCATCTCGGAAAAAGGCACACCGATGAAATACGATGGGCTGTAGGAGGGCATGTAAAAGGTGCCCTCCGCCCAGTTTCCGGCCCCCTTGATTACTGAGACATATTCGGAAGTATAGATTCCCGTCTGGCTGGTAAATATCTCAGTGCCGTTCATGTTTGGCACAAGCAGTCCCGGCGATTCATGCTGGTAGAAAAACGACAGGACATCGTTTTTGTAGGAAATAATGCTGAACCCCGTGGGAGAAACACCCACACGGAAAAATCCATATGTGCGCCCATCCCCGCTTGCCCGCACGATCATGCGGGTATCCGACCCGCCCCCTAATTGCACGAATTTCCGATCATCCTTGCTCGTCGCTTCCACAGCCATTGTGTCGGTGTTGAACATGATGACCTCGGGACCGAATGGATTGCCCTTCGCGGTGAACAGCGCGTCCCGGGGTGAGGAATATCCCATCACCAGGTTGCGCAGCTCGCCCATCGGGTTCGTGATAGTGCGGTCCTTCTGCAAGGTCTGCAGCGAATAGCGCTCGATCACATTTTCCGAGGGATACGCCACGATGAGATTGCGCGAGCCGCCGGCAAAAAGCGCGGGCTCCTGCGCGAGGTTGATGAACCCGCGGAACTTGAGATCCACAACGTCAAACACCGCAAGCTTCTTCGAATCCTTGAGATGAAAAATGAGCGCACGGCCATCCTGCGCGGCTACAACATCATCCGCCGGCGAAGGAAGGTCGATGGACTTCGTCTCGGTGAGGCTGGTGACTCCGGTGAGTTGCGAAGGACCGGCGACTGCGGAGGCGGGGGCGGAATGAATCGCTACGTTCCCCTGCGCGGAGGCGAGCGCCACCCCGCCCGCTGCGGCGGCGACGGTGACCTTGTATGTCACCGGCCCCGGGTCCTGGCTCGGCGCGACGATTTCGATTTTCTTCGCCTTGCGGGCATCCACGGACGTCACCACTCCCCCCATATCGAGGCTCATCGCGCCCAATTCGGGCAGCGCGCCTGCGGGCTTGCCATCCGCGATAAACGCCGCGCCCGCGGGCGCCGGTGTGATCGCCTGGATTTGCGAGAGCAGCGTCGGTTTGCCGCCAATGTTGAGCGAAAAATCATCCACCTGGCCCGACACCACGCCGGATTCAAACTCCAGCGTCACGTGGAGCTTGAGTTTTTGACCCGGGTGCCCGATCACGGGCGGCAGTGCAGCGTGGTATTTTCCATCGGCGCCCTTGACCGCGGCCGCGGTCCGCGTCTGGCCGCCGCCGGTGACTTCGAGGGTGACCGCCGGCGCGGTTGCCGGCGGGGTGAGCCAATCGACCGTGATCGCAAAATCCGCCGGCTTGAAGCGGTCGTCGAACGCGACTTCCGGCGCCGCCACGGAAAGCACCGGGGCGGTCATTTCATTTTTCAAAAGGGAGACCGGTACCGCAAAATTCACGCCGGAGCCCGGCACCCCGAACGCCACGATGCCGATCACGTCGCCCTTTTCGTCGAGCACGGGCCCGCCGGAATTGCCGGGGTTGAGCATCGCGTCGAGTTGCACGGCCTCGAGCGTATCGCCCTCCTTGCGCAGCGAAGTGACATGACCCGAATTCACGCTGATGGCCGGGTTCGATTTCTCATCGCTCGCCAGGTCCATGCCGAAGGGATAACCGAACGCAAACAACTGCTGCGTTTCAAAAAGCGTGGAATCATCGCCGAGTTTCAACGCCGGGATCTTGGGTGCCTTGGGGTCCAAGTCCACTTTCAGCACCGCAAGGTCGCTCTTGGGAAAAGTCCGCAGCACATGCGCGGAGTATTTCTTTTCGTCCTTCTGCGACGGGTTGATGATGATCGAAAGATTCGTTTCGTTTTCCACCACGTGTTCGCAGGTGACGAATATCCCGGAATCCGAGATGCAAAACGCCGTGCCCGAGCCGTCGGGCGCGACGAGGAGCGCGGTCGCCGTCTTGGCGGCGACAACCTGGTCGTGGGTGAGTTCGCCGGCAAACGCGGCGGAAGCAAAAATACCGATGGCAAAAGACACCACCGCCGTGAGGGAGAGGAGCGATTTTTTCATAGGAGGGAAAAAACGTACGGGATGAAGGTAGCAAACCGCGCGGGGAGTGCAATTTCAAAGCGGCATGGTGCGCGGTGCAGGGTTCGAACCTGCGACTTCTTGCGTGTGAAGCAAGCGCTCTACCACTGAGCTAACCGCGCTTTCCCGATCCGCGCCAACCACTATGCACGAGGCATGGCCCGCGCGAAAGGGGGAAATTAAAAGGCATCACAGGCAGGCTGGCAAGGATTTCGTGAGGTGGCTGAAAATCCCCCTCCTGCCTGCGTCTCCGCAAAAAAAGCAGCCTGCCATCTCCCCCCGGAAATGGCAGGCTTGGTAACCCCAACAAAATTTTTTCCTTAATACGGCGAGACCGCGTAGGGCGACCAGAAGCCCACAGGGCACACATCCGAGAGCGCATTGAACTGCGCGGCATTCACGGCCGGCACGGAATCGATGGTAAAAGGCCCGTAGGTGTTGCCGAAAAGGTCGGTGCCGGTGGTGTAGAGCACGGTGCCGGTCTTGATGTAGTTCTTCAGGTCGCCGAAGGTGGGATGCATGCCGCTGATCTTGTTCGTCTCAATGGCATACTGGTCGCACGCCTCGTCGAGCAGGCGCAGGTCCTCGAGGATGTGTGTGCCTTGGGAGCGTTTGCGCGCCCGCAGGAAGTTGGGCACCGCGATGGCTGCGAGCAGGGCAATGATCGCCACCACGATCATGATTTCAACAAGGGTGAAACCGTGTGTTTGATTGGGTTGGGTTTTCATGGGTAAATGTGCGGATCTATTTTGTTTTAAAATTATTGAGCGATAGATAAGCACCCGTGATGCCAGTGGAGTTGTCCGGGCGACAGTCTGATAGCGTAGCGTAAAACACTACAAATGAAGCGATATGCCCAAGCTGCTTTCGTCGAGTATCTTACTACTACAAGGCAGCGAAAGGGGGCTGCGTTGTGTTATATCGCCTCTGGCTCCCAGCGAACGCTTGCCCGGGAGAGCAGCGATGCCGATTGACCTTTCCTAACATCTCAGATTTGATTTACCCCATGCGAATCCTACTTAGCGTCACGTTTCCCCACGAAGAGTTTAACGCAGCAGTCCGGAACGGTTCAGCCGGGAAGAAGCTGAAAAAAATCATCGAGAAAATCAAACCCGAGGCGATTTATTTCACCGACCACGACGGAAAACGCAGCGCGCTTGTCGTGATCGACCTGCCTGAGGTGAGCAAAATCCCCTCGCTCGCCGAGCCGTGGTTCCTCACGTTCAAGGCGGACGTGAAAATCCAGGTCGCGATGACGCCGGAGGATTTGGAAAAAGCCGATCTCGACAAAACCGGCAAGAAATGGGCTTAACCGCCGCACCCCGCGCCCGCGCGACGCAAACATGCCGGAAATAACCGCGAGCGCGCCAGTGCTTCTGGTCGCCGACGTGGCTGCATCGGCGGCGTATTTCCGCGATTGCGTGGGATTTCATCACAACACGTTTTTCGGCGAGCCGCCCGATTTTTGCATCTCCCAGCGCGACGGCCATTACCTCATGCTCGCCAAAGCCGACCCCGCGAAGATAGTCCCCTTTTGGAAAATCCGGGAAAAAATGCCCAACGCCTATTTCTGGGTGGACGACGCGGATGCGCTGTACGCGGAGATGAAGGCAAAAGGGGCAAGGATGGATTACGGTCCCTGCACCCAGCCCTACGGCGTGCGCGAATTCGGCATCCAGGACCTGGATGGCCACGACATCAGCTTCGGCCAGGTACTCCGGTGATCGATGCAACACATCGATAGTATCTGTAATACACTGTTTAACGCCTTGCGCGGCGCACCCGCACCCTCTGATTAACACCGGGCTTCAGCCCGGTGATTTCCAAAACACGCAAGCAACCAGCCGTTTCAACGGCTTCCTCGGTGTTATGAAACTGGTCGCGCAGAAAGGACAGCATCACCGTGAAGCGGTTCGAAAATGA
>DASZPK010000407.1:0-5782 GCA_035550335.1 Chthoniobacteraceae bacterium
CGGTCGCCGACCGTGGCCCCATACTGCGGCCATTCCACGATCCTCTGGTCGAAGACCACGCCCACGCTCATGTCACCGCCCTTGAGCGGGATCCACCAGCTCCACCAGCCGTCGCCGATCACGTGGTTCGTCGCCGTCCCGCGCACGCTATAAACGGCATTCGACCATTCCGGGTATTTCTCCGCGAGCTCGCGGCCATCCCAATCCTTCACGCCTTTCCAACGACTCCAGGTCGCCGCGGTCGGGTGCGCCGTGTTGGATTTCCACCAGCCGTTTTGCCGGGCGAGCACGGCCGCCACGCCCGATGCGTCCACGATCCAGCGCGCGCGGACCTCCCGGGTGGTTTCGCCGTGGCGCACGGTGAGCATCTGCTCCCCGCCGGGAACCAGCCGCACGTTGCTCACCGTGGCGGGACGGAGAATTTCAGCGCCTTCCAGCCCGGCGCGCCGGAGCACCTCTTCATCGAATGCCGCGCGATCGAGCTGGTAGGAGGGAAGGCGCACCTGGTATTTCGCGCCGAGCTCGCTGGCCTGCGAAATGTTTTCGACCCCGTCGTTCTTGAACCAGAATCGCAGCCCTTGTTTTACAATGTGCGACTCATTGAGATATTGCGTAAGCCCCAGCACACGCCCCATGAAAAACGCGCTCACCTCCACCGTCGCCTCCCCGACGCGTCGCGAAAGCTTCGCCGATTTCTCGACGACCAGCACGCGGATGCCGGGGTTCTGTCTCAGGAGCAAAGTCGCCGTCGCCGCACCGGAAAGCGCCCCCCCGATGACCACGACATCATATTGTTTCGCACCGCTTCCTGCTTCGGTATTCATAACAAAATTCCAAATCCCGGGGTCGCGGCCATCAAATAAGGGAATGCCGTGCCTTTCATTGCGTGGAGGCACGATCAATCCAAAAAAGGTTCAGGCACGCAAGCGCCATTTAAGCTGGAGTCCTGAATTCATTCGGATTGCCGTGATGCTGTCATTCATCGTAAGGAAGGAGCGGGCCGGCCTCAAAATTTGCGTCCTCATCACGGCCGGCATGTGATAAAAACGATTCCACTTTATGCGCCCACTCCATCGTATTGTTGCCCTGTCAGTCTTCCCGCTTGCCTGCCTTGCCATGCCCGCAGCCGCCTTCGCGCAGGATGCGGGGGATGCCGCCCGCGGGAAAACGCTGTTTACCCAAAGCTGCGCCGTGTGCCATTCCGATGTGCTCGGACCCGGCAACACGGTAATCATCCGCCAGGGGCCGAACCTCGTGGGAGTGGTGGGCCGCCGTGCCGGCACCGGGATGAGTTTTAACTACACGAAACCCTTGCGCGACTCCGGTCTCACATGGGATGCCGCGACGCTCAGTCATTTTCTCACAAATCCCGCGGCAGCCGTGCCGGGCACCGCCATGCCGATCCCGGTTCCGAACGACCAGAACCGGGCCGACCTCATCGCGTATCTCTCCACGCTGAAACTGCCCGCGGGCGTGACCGTGGTCGCCGCCGCCACGCCGGCCCCTTCCGGTTCGCCCGGGGAGGATCCGGGGGACTGGCATCACGCCGCACCCGGTGTTAAACATCATGTTACGGTCGCCGATCTGCCGCCCCCTTACGCCACCCGCTCCGCCGGGAACGGTCCGAAGGTCGTGCCCAAGCCCGCCGACGCCGCGCTCTCAGTCCCGCAGGGTTTCGCCGTGAAGCCCTTCGCCACCGGGTTTAACAATCCGCGCCTGGTCCGTGTTGCGCCGAATGGCGACATCTTCGTCGCCGAAACCGCCGCAAACCGCATCCACGTGCTGCGCGCCGCCGATGGTGCGGAAAGCCCCGCCGAAAATAAAGTTTTCGCCACGGACCTCGACCGCCCGTTCGGCATCGCCTTTTATCCGCCCGGGCCCGATCCCCAATGGATTTACATCGCGAATATCAACTCCGTTGTCCGCATCCCGTACCATACCGGCGACCTCGCCGCATCCGGAGCGCCGCAAGTGATCGTGCCGCGTCTCGCGGAAGGGCAGGGAGGCCACAGCACCCGCGACGTCATCTTTTCGCAGGATGGCAAGCGGATGTTCATCGCAATCGGGTCCGCATCGAACGACGCCGAGACCATGCCCAAAAAATCCGCCGCCGAAATCCAGGCGTGGGAAACCGCGCATAGCCTCGGCGCAGCATGGGACGCGGAAACCAACCGCGCCGATGTCCTCGTGACCGATCCCGAGGGCAAGGCCCCGCTCCGCACATTTGCCACCGGCATCCGCAATGGTGTCACCATCGCCGTCAACCCAAAGACCGGCGATCTCTGGACTTCCACCAACGAGCGCGACGGCCTCGGCGACGACCTGGTGCCCGACTACGTCACGCGCGTGAAAGAGGGCGGCTTCTACGGCTGGCCGTGGTTTTACATGGGCAACATCGAGGACCCGCGCCATTCGGGCGAGCGCCCCGACCTCATGGGCAAAATCATCGTCCCCGACGTGCTGCTGCAATCGCACTCCGCCCCGTTGCAGATGACCTTCTACACCGCCGAAAAAGGAGCCGCCGCATTCCCCGCGGAATATCTCGGCGACGCATTTGTCGCCTGCCACGGCTCATGGAATCGCAGCCACCGCACCGGCTACAAGATCATCCGGGTACGCATCAAGGACGGCGTTCCCACCGGCGAGTACGACGATTTTCTCACCGGATTCGTCGTCAACGAGACCGAGGTGTGGGGCCGGCCGGTCGGCGTCGCAGTCGCTCGCGATGGCGCCCTGCTCGTCAGCGACGATGGCAGCGGGACGGTCTGGCGCGTGGCGCCGGTCGGAAAGTGAGGGCGAAAAAACCGGAGCCTACGGGGCTCGAACCTGTATGCAGGACACTGGTTCACAGAGAGGAAGCGTTTTGATATTGCAATAGATGTAATAAATCGGCAAAAATCGGTGTTGGAATGTGCGGTACAAAGCGAAAGCAAACCCGTAGGCGTGCCCGTAGTCTCTCCCCGGTCGTCGTGAAAGTCGGCAACGCGAGCGTGAGAATTTTGCGTTACCCGGGAGTGAACCGGTTCTGGTACCGAGATCCCGCCACTGGCAAAAGGAAATTTGTCTGGCGCGTGGATCTGCAGGAGGCGAAAGACGAGGCCTCGCTCCTGGCCACGCGCATCGAAAGCGGACGCCAGGCGCTTCACTCGCTTACCACAGCGGACCACGAGAGCTATTTGCAAGCGCTGCGCGACCTCAAGCCGCTCGACCTCCCGCTTCATGCGGCAATCGCCGAGCTGGTGCAGGCGCGAAAAAAACTGGCCGGCGCCGGCTCGCTCATCGAGGCCGCGGAATATTTCGCCAGGCATAGGCCGCAAAACAAACCGCGAGCCGTCGCCGACGTTGTGGACGAGCTGCTCGAACGGCGCAAGGCAGACGGGAAGAGCCAGCGGTATTTGCAGACGCTGCGATCGCACCTGCACCGCTTCCGTACGCATTTCGAGGGAAACATTTCATCGTTCCCCGCCGAGAGCATCGACGCATGGCTCGAAAAACTCCGGATGCCGGAAAGTGAAAAGCCGATCAGTCTCCGCACGCGCAATAATATTCGAATGTCGATTGTGACGCTGTTTCACTTCGCGCGCTCAAAGGGTTATTTGCCGCGTGGCATCGCGACGGTCGCGGACCAGATCGAGCGCCAGCGGGCGGAGGCCTCGCCGGCAAAAGTCTATTCGCCGGCGGAGATGCAGAAAATCATCGAGGCCGCTCAAGCCATCGATGCCGCGGCCAAAGCGAAGTCGCCGCGCGGCGGTCAGGTCCTGCCGGCGATCGGGATTGCCGCATTCGCCGGCGTGAGAGCTGCGACGATCGCGCGCATGACCTGGCAGAATATCAAATGGAGCGCCGGCAAGATTGAAATCCCCGCCGAAATTTCGAAGACCCGCCGGCGCTATCAAGTGCCGCTTTTACCGAACCTGGCGGCGCTCCTGGGCCCGCACCGCGGACGGACCGGCCGCATTACGGCCGGCATGAGATTGGAGGCATGGATGCGCGAGGTTTTCACGGCTGCCGGCGTGAAGCGTTTAAACAACGGTTTTCGCGATTCGTTCATCAGCTATCGCGTGGCGCAGACCGAGGATCTTCCAAAAGTCGCATACGAGGCCGGCAACAGCGTGGAAATGATCCGCTCGAAATACCTGGATGTACGCACGAAGGGCGAAGCGAAGCTTTGGTTCGATTTGCCGGCCAGGGAGGAAAATCTCATTTTGTTTAAACAAGAGGAAAACGCATGAAAAAAATGACAATCAAACTCGACGCGGTCAAATGGGAGGATGGTCCTTCATTGGGCGAACTTCTCAAAAAAGCTGAGGAAGTTCTCAATCCGGGCCTGTGCGTTTCAACGTCCCGCGCATGGATCGCGAGGAATGCAGTGCGCGCGCTCTGCGAGGCGATTATTCACCAGGGCGAAATTACTGCGCCGCTCAAGGTCAAAATCGTTGGCGCGCGCGCCTCCTGGATAAACGGAAGGAATTGATGGGCAGAAAAAAAGAGTTGCAGGAATCGTGGGAGTTCGTCGAAGCGGCAGCCGTTAATGGAATTGGCACGCGGGAATTCTACTGGATGCAACTCGGGGGAGACGACGAAGAGTTTATTATGGACGATTTTTCAAAGGAGGCGATTAAGGCAATAAAGGAACGCGATGCGAGTTTTTTTGAGCGGATGGCGGCCACAATCAAGGCTTTCAATAAATTCGGTCCTGACAACCCGGCCTTTCCGCGACGGGTTCTCCTTCTAAATCTGCATGACGAGTTGAAAATTAAAAATGGGTGGGGAGAAGTAACGGGGTGGGACAAATCATTGAACCGCCCCCTCGACGATGAAGAATTTCTCAAACGGAAAAAAAGAACGCTCCCGACGTTCGCGGAATTTGCTGAAGAGGTAGAAAGGAAAAGCCCAACAAAGCCTTTGGAATCGGACCCTAAAAAGGCGCGGGACGCGCTTCGGAAAGAGGCTAAGCGCTTAGATCTTGACTTCAGGCCCGACGAAAGAAAAGGAGGCCGCCCGAGGAAAAACAGCAGACTCAAAAAGGCCGTTTTAAAGTCCCACAAATTTAAATAGAAAGTGGTGTAAAAAGTCAGCACCAACATGGTGCGGCTTGCAAATACTGGCGAATTGAGTGGAATCCTCGACGAGGTTTCGTTCCAGCGCCTTTTAACCCGAGATCAAGTCGCAAAGGTCCTCAACGTCAGCCCGCGCACCGTCGATTACTGGCGCAAGAGAAAGGGAGGCGCGGCGCTTCCATTTGTAAAACACGGTTACGTAGTCCGCTTTTTGCCTCGCGACGTGAAGGAGTTCATAGAAAGGCATAGGGTGGGCGCTTGATTGCCCAAAAAGAGAAGGCCGGCCCTTGCGAGCCGACCCCCGGAATGTGCGGCGATCAGAATAGGCAATCCCTTGGAAATGTCAATGCGGGAGAGGCTGCTCAGGACGAGCTCTTTAGCCGGTATACGGGAATCAGTCCAGCGATCAACCTCCGCGCTCCGAAAAAATCGGTGCGCGAGAAAAATAAGCTAGAGCGCTGCGGTGCCCCCATCCAGACCGAGTTTTCATTCATTGATCCGAAATCTGACTTGAAAGTGGGTGGCGGAGGGTTCGACCCAATCCCGGAATGGGTCCATCATGTTCCAAAAATCACGCCGTGCCAGGTGCTGGTTTACGCTGCGATGGTCCGACGCTCAAGGTCCGGCGTGTTTTACGGATCATTGCGCGAAATATCGAAAGCGATTAATCGCGACTACGATACGGTAAAGGATGCGGCGGCCGGCCTGAACGGAAAGCTTAT
>DASZPK010000408.1:0-6554 GCA_035550335.1 Chthoniobacteraceae bacterium
CAACACTCGGACGATGGCATGGTGCTGAATCTCCAGCCTCAGGTGGTGGTGGCCGGCGCGGACGGCGCGCCGCGCATAATCCCGTTCAAGACTTGCACGGCGAGCGTGGTGGTGAAGCCGGGGGCGACAGTGACGTTCGACGGTTTTCCCGGGGCCGACGCCGATTTTTACCGCGTCTTCGAGGGCGCGCAGGAGAGCACCGGGGATGCGATCAGCAACGTGGCGATCGCGGCTGTGGTCGATTATTCGCAGGCCGTCCAGCAGCAAGCGCAACCCGGCGCCGCCCAGCCGCAAACGCCCGGCCAGCCGGCGCCTGTGCCGCAACCGGTGAGGATCCAAGTCCAGCCTTCACAGCAGAGCAGCACGCTGATCGACGTCCAGACGACGCAGTAGGGGAATTTCAAATTGAAAAAAGGCAATCTCACGGATGCCATCCAATTTGAAATTTGAAATCGTCAATCTGAAATTTACTCAGCCGTATTGACGGCTGGTGAGTTTGTGGATGCTGGGAACCACCAGGAGAATCAGCGCCGCGGAGAGGTAGCACGCGCACCCGACAGCGAAGACAGGCCCGTATTTGTCCGCGAAAAAATCCTGGAGGAATCCGGTGTAGGCAACGCCGGCCCCAAGCCAGAGAAAGAGCATGGTGATCAGCGTCACGCGCGCCCATCCCTGCCGGAGCCAGATGCCGGTAAGCAGGACGATGGACCAGAGGTTGGAAGTGACGATGGCCAGAATAATGATTTTTGTATGCGCCTCGTACCGGGAGAGGTAGGCAAAGAGGTCGATGACGCGCAGCAAAAGAAATACGATCACCAGCCAAAGCCGTCCCCACATAAGGTATTCGGCGTGCGATTTTCGATTAGACATGGGCGGGCTGAAGTTCCTGGGGCTGGAAGGGTGCCGATGTGTTAATACAAATGCTGTGGGGATGTCAATGGGCGAGGCTGCTTGCCTTGCTCAAAACCTAAGCATTGCCTGGCGATCAACGCACGCCGGCGTGGGCCGGGAGGCGAGGGTGTCCGCCCCGGAAGAACGACACGAGGCAGTAGGAAAGGAGCACCAGGCCGAAACACCCTGCCGCCACGCTGGCGAGCACGATGTTATTGGTGGTGGAAAGCGCTGCGGGATCGCTCGTGCGCGTGGCGTCGAGGAATGCGCTGAAATGATCCATGGCAAACTGGAGCCCGAACCACGGGAGAAGGAGAAGCAAACCGCCGAGCAGCATGCCAGCGAGATACGTTTTTTGATGGGTCTTCACGGTATCGATTCCTAGTGGAGACCAATATCACCAAACGGAGGCATCCAGTGCAAGCGGAAAAGGGCTGGCATCCCATCGCACATGTGAGGGCGGGATCTGCGGCTCGTGATGGCTGTAATTTTTACCCTTGGGTGGCTTGGCTGCGGAGCTTGAAAAAGAGACGGAGGCGCTCCATGGCGAAACGGAAGAGGTAAAAGAGCAGCCATGCGACTACATACCCGGCGAGGGCGATGGTCATGGAATAGACCAGCGGAGAGTAAAAGGGAGGGAAAATATGTCCCACGGCAGCCTTCACCGGCTCCGAGGCGATGAGGCGGTAGTGGCCCCAGATCATGAATACCCCTGTGCCGGCCAGCGAGAAGATGATCGGCCAGAAAAACAGGGGCCGGATGGGCGATTGCACATGGTAAACGGAGCGCAAAAACAGATAAAACCCCACCACCGCCAGGGCGTAGGGAAGGACCGTGAATACATCCTCCACGAGATTCGAATAAACGCTCATGCCCCCTTTAGTAGCAAGAAACTTGCCGGGGTCGTGGCGTTTTTCGGGTATTCCGAAGCCTCTTCCAAAACCTCGTTACCAAGCTCCAGCCTGGTAACGCGATTATCTGCGAAGCTCCAGCTTCGACCGGCGAGGTGTGTTTTGCGAGCGGTGCGCTCAAGCGAAGCAGAGTTGCCGCCCTCGCCCCTCGGCCTCTCCAAGAGTCGAGTTCCAAGACAAGTGGATTCCCAGACTGCCTATTGCCCTTCGGAACCGGGGATGTTTTCGGCCTTGGGCTTGTTCACATCGTCGTCGTTGCCGAAGATTTTGTCCTTGCCGGCGGACCATGCCTCGACGGGGGTGTTTTCATCCTGGGTGATGACGAAGCGGAGCGGGGTGCCCCATTCGTCGAGGAGCTCGCCATTGGGCGAGACCTGGCTTGGGCTCACGTCGAGGAACGCCTGCTTGTCGCGCGTCTTGCCGGTGAGGGCGGCGGTCACCACGTAGTTCTCGGGTGAGGCGGGGTTGGCATGGTAGTGGTCGTAATAGGCGGCGCCCGCGGCCTCGACGGCCTTGACCAAATCGGCGGTGGACATGAGCGGGGCCGGGATGGCCTTGATGTCGGGGTCGTCGGGAAAGGCTTTTTTCAGGAGGGGGATGAATGCCACGCTGAACCCATCCTGGTTCAGCTTCGCCATGTCGTAATGGCCCACGGCGAGCTTGCCATCACGGAACACCTTCATCTCGCTGTAGCCGACGTTGAAGTAGAGGTCCACGATGCCCGAGGCGGATTTGAAACGGATGATGACGGCCGGGGCCTGCTGTTCGCTGGGCGCGATGTTGCCAGCGGTGTTCCCGGTGCGCGCCGCGCTGAGGGCGGCGAGCACTTTTTTGGCGTCCTCCGTGGCGACCGGGGAGGAGTTGTCGGTTTTCATGCCGTCGATCTCCTCGATTTTCGCGCCCGCGGGCGAATCCTTTGCGATATGATAGATGGTCGTCTCGGTGGCCGCGGCGGCGACCTTGGCATTGTCGGCGCCGCCGAAGAGCTTGTCGGGCGACGGCGTGGGGCTCTGCGCGGAAACGAGCGGGAGGGTGACAAACAGTGTAAAACAAATCGCGGGGATGATGCGTTTCATGGGAGTGGCGGGTTCAGGGCGAAGCGAAAACGTTTTGCGGGTTCGTGACAAGCAGGAATTACGGTGTGTGCTTGTTTGCCGCGGCGTGTCCGGTTAGGCTGCCATCGCCCCGCGGAAAACGAATATATTCATGACGAAAACCGAAATGCTCCTCGCGCTCGCCGCAATCGGGGTCGCGTTCACGTACGTGGAATCGCGGGGACGCCGCCGGCGGACCGGGGGCGATGGCCGGTGGCGCCCGGCGTACATCCAGCTCGGGATATGCGTTTTCATCCTGTTCCCGCTGGTATTTGATTTTCCATTCATCGTGCTGCCGCCATCGCTCTCTTCGCGGCGCGGGATGATTGGGCTCGTCGCCTTCGGCGCAACCGTGGCTGTCTATGCCGCGCTGCTCCTGCTCGATTACCTTTATTTCCGGCTGCTCGCGCCGCCGGTGGACCGGTTTTGGATCGCGGTCGAGGCGCGGATGGGCGCCATGTTTAAACGCCGCGCCAAGCGGGGAAGTGGAAAGTGAAAATGAGAAGTGAAAAACGCGAGCGCGTTACGAGGCGCAATTCCACTTTTCACTTTCACTCTTCACTTCTCCACCTTGTGGCCTTTCAAGGCACTTGAGCCGTCGAAATCGGTGGCGGTGTATTTCGTATAATCGCTGCTGAAACGCAGCACGATCTTGCCGAGGTCCTTCCGGGTCGGGATGGTGACTTCGACTTCGTGCGCGTTGCGCGCCTTCCAGGCAATGGGGAAAAAGGTGTTCTGTCCCACGCCGCCCGCCTTGAAGGTCACGGTCTTCGCCGAGTCCTCCTCCGGTTCCCATGTAAATGTCGTGTTCGTGATCGCCTTCTCGAGCACGGCCCTGCCATCGTCGCCGCCCCCATCGCCGAGGGGGTGATCGGAGAGGAAGGGATTGGAGAACGCGGGCGTGGCCGTGGCCGCCGGCGCGGGGACGCCGATGCCGGGCCCGCCGGAGTTTGCGGGCGGCGTTCCGGGGATCAACGGCGCCGGCGAAGCGTCCGCCACTGGGGCTTGTGCCGCGACGAGCGTGCCATGCACGGGGCGCGTGCCGTCAAAATCCGTGCCGCTATACGTCATGTAACTGGTGTCAAACACGAGTTCCGCCTTGTTCGTCCTGCCGGCAAGCGTGAGCTCGACCTCCTGCGGGCTCTTCGCGCGCCAGGTGAAATTGACCGTCCCCACCGTGCCCGTCCCGCCGGCCTTGAACGTCATCGCCGCCTTGCCGCCCGCGGTCTCCCACGTGAATGGATACTTCACGAGCGTCTCCTGCAGGTCCTGCACCGAGTTCGCCCGCCGATCACCGAAGACCGTGTGGACATCGCCCTGCCCTTGGGCGGCATGGATGGCGGCCAGTGAAAAAGCGAGTACGAGCGCGAGACAAAGCAGGCGATTTTGCATGCCGCGAACCGTAGCACAAAAAACCGCCAACGCGATTGAAAACCAGCCGGGCTCTTTGGTAGAATGTCCCCGCGCACCGCGCGGACCGCAGGCCATTCCATGAAAATCCGGATACTAACGAGGAACGAAAACGCCTCAGACGCCGATTCACGCGTTTGGAGCGCCTATATCGACCTCATTTCCCGCGAGCAACTGTGCGACCTCTCCCCTGTGCAATCCGCCGCCGCGCTGGTATTTCGCTACGACGCCGATGTGCGCAACGGCGGTCACCTGCAGTATTTCACCAGCCAGGGCACGGACCATCTCCCGTCGCTCATCGAGGCCCTCGCCACGCTGGGCGCGCACAGCCACCGCGAAATCCTCACCGGCGCGGGCGAAGCCTACACCGCCCAGCCTTCACCCTTCATCGCTTGCGTCGAGCAATATTGTTCCACCACGCTCGAGGATGAATTCCAGGAATACGACGCCTGCTTCCACGGCTGCACCCCCGCGCTGGAGCATTACCTCAAGGAATATCTGGCGCTCAACCGGGAGCATTTTGTGGTGGTGCAATAATTGCTACAGAGAGGCAAGCGACATACCAAATCGAGAGCATTTTGTGGAGTGATTCTCTTGTTTGACTATGCGTCTATTAGAAGTTAACGTCGGCCCTGCTTTGTATAAACTGTGAAGCTATGCCTCGAGGAACACGTAAGCTTCAAATCAACAGACAGCAGAAGCATATACTTCTGCTCGCTCTTTTTCTGTTAAAGCATGCTCATCGCAAAATCTATCCGTTAAAGCGAGATGTGATCGGATTTATAGATTCTAAAAACTTAATGTTAATACGCGACGAAGACAGGAAAAAAGTCGCCACAGGAGAAGAGGCTTGGGAAAACAAAATCGCTTTTCGACGTGCCGATCTTAAAGAAGAAGGGTGCATAGCAATGCCAGATATTGGGATTTGGCAGATCACACCTGCTGGCGAAAAAAGTTCTATCGAATGGTGTGTTTTGATGAATGAATTCGCAACGAGAAATTCGGACTGGGAGAAGAAACTTGATGCCCTTGAATCTATCTTTTTTGAAAAGATAGTAATCACTAGAGAAACTGTTCTGGCGTCATTGAATGCTTTCGAAATTGCTAAGAGAGTTTTTCCCGACGATATTCCGCAATTATCACCCGAACAAAGAAGTAGTATGGATCTTTTAAAGGCGTTCTGAAAATCGCACGAGGCCGTGCGGCGGAACATGGATGTAGCTCTATAACTTTCTGCACACAACAGTATGACTAGGAAAACCCACGGCTCCGAAAAAGTTGAAGAAGGCAAATTGAAAGGCGCTACCGATACAGATTATTTTTATTTCGTTTGTCCAGATTGCAGCGGAAATCAGGTGTTGCGCATCCTCGATTTGGAAACCGTCCAAGATCAGCCAGGTAATAAATATAACGATATTCTAAAAACGAAAGCAACTCGCTCCTTCATCTTGAGATTCAATATCGCCTGTGAAAAATGCGGTCTCAATGATGTTGTAAAAATCTCAAACATCGGATTACAGGGGGGATCTCATCCCTTCATCCTAGAATAGTTCAGCTCTCCACTGAGACCCGCTCTCGATTTTTATTTAGAATTGTTCTTGATAAGCAGCCTGGCGGGGCTGATATTCCCCCACCACCAATGGCCAAGAAAATCGAGCCCACAGAGGCAAAAGCCGCCAAAAAATCCTGCGACGAGACGATCCACGAAAATGGGTTCCGTTTCACGCCGCAACGGCGCGAGGTGTTCGACGCGCTCATGGCCCGGCGCGACCACCCGACGGCGGTGGAGGTGTTCATGCGGGTAAAGGAGCGGATGCCAAGTATTTCGCTTGCAACGGTTTACAATTGCCTGGAGACTCTTACGGAATGCGGCCTCGTGAAGCATGTGAACCTCGACCGCGCCTCGTCGCGCTATTGCGCGAACCGCGAGCCGCACAGCCATTTTTTCTGCACGGAATGCAACGCGGTGCACGACGTGCCGCTGCGCAAGAAGGAGCACATCGAGAAAACCTGGGCGCTCCCGCCCAATTCCGTGCTCACCCACCACGAGGTGACGCTGCGAGGGCTCTGCCCGGACTGCGCCGCAAAATCGAAGTCCAAAAATCTTAAATCTTAAATCTTACTTCTTAAATATGTCACTAGTCATCAAGGATTTGCACGCCAGCATCGGGGAGAAGGAGATTCTTCGCGGGCTGAGCCTCGAGGTTGAAAAAGGAAAGGTCCACGCGATCATGGGGCCGAACGGCTC
>DASZPK010000409.1:0-7137 GCA_035550335.1 Chthoniobacteraceae bacterium
CGCCATCGTAAATTTGCCCAAAAAAACGCCGCACCCGCGCGGGAGCGGGTGCGGCGCGGGAATGCGTTGCGTGTGTTACGGCGTATTACAGCGAGATGTCGGTGTGCACGGGGAGGTCGCGCGAGGAACCGCCGACGGAGAACACGTATGCACCGGGCGTAACGGTCCACTTCTTGGAATTGGGGTCCCAATAGGCGAGGTCGGCGCGGTTCAAGGTGATCGTGGCGGTCTTGCTCTCGCCGGGCTGGAGCTCGAGGCGGGTGAAGCCTTTCAGCTCGCGCACGGGACGCGTGACGACGACCGGCTGGGCGGCGCTCCCCATCGGGGCGGGCGCGCCTTCGCTGGGCGGATACACGGGGCCATCGACCCATTTCTGCGGCTGGACGGCGGGCGGCTGCACGTAGAGCTGCGCGACCTCGGCGCCGGCCATTTTGCCGGTGTTGGTGATGGTCGCGGTGACGGTGATGTTTCCGTTCGCGTCGGGCGCGGAGGCCTTGGCGTTCGAGAACTGGAACGTGGTGTAGCTCAAGCCGAAGCCGAAGGGATAGAGCGGCTCGATGTTCTTCGCATCATACCAGCGGTAGCCGGCGAAAACGCCTTCCTTGTAGGTATTCGAAGTGAATTTGTTTTCCTCGAGGGGATAGTTGCCGAACGAGGGGCAATCCTCCCACTTTTTGTCCCACGTGAAACAGAGGTGGCCGGAGGGGTTGACCTTGCCGAAGAGGATATTGGCTATGGCTGTGCCGCCTTCCTGGCCGGGATAGAAGGCGTCGATGAGCGCGGGGACCTTGTCGATCCAATCCGCGGTGGCGACGCTGCCGCCGGCGTTTACGATCACCACCGTGTGCGGGTTTAGTGCCGCGACGGCCTTAATGAGTTCTTGCTGGCCTATCGGAAGAATATAGCTGCGGTCAGTGCCTTCGCCTTCATATCCGTTCGGCTGGCCCTTGGCGTTGAAACCGACGCAAACCACAGCAAGGTCGGCGCTTCTAACTTGATCGGAATATCCTCCGGCGAGCGGATCGTATGATGGGTCCGGCGTCGGAGTCGGCGTCGGAAGAGCGTTGCGATTACCTTTGGGCGGTGCAGGGGGTGCGTGATACGGAATGCGTGTCACCACGGGAGCTACAGCGCCCTGTGCAATGTTTGCCGAGAGAAGATCCTTGATGCCCGCGTAAACGCTTACGGCGTGGAACACGCCCACGTGGGAACTCCCGCCGCCACCATACATCGCGGGATCGGCATTCGGGCCGAGCACCACAACTTGTTTTAAGGCGGCGGGGTTAGCGGGAAGGAGGTTTCCAGCGTTCTTTAGGAGGGTCACGCCTTCCTCGGCGCCTTTCAGGGCGACGGCGCAGCTCGCCGGGTCATCCTTAGGAATCGAGGAATCGGTCAACTGCCGGTCGAACCACCCGAGCGTGAACGCGACGCGGAGGATGCGGCGCACCTGGTCGTCGATGCTGGCTTGCTTGATCGTGCCATTGTCGAGGAGCGGCTGGAGCCTTTGCGGCAAGTAGTATTGCCCGTGCGGTTCCTCGAGGTCGAGGCCGGCGTTGATGTCGCCGGCGGTGTCGTGGCAGGCGCCCCAGTCGGACATGACGAGGCCCTTGTAGCCCCACTCGTTTTTCAGGATGTCGGTGAGGAGCCACTTGTTTGCGGATGTATAAACACCGTTGAGCGGATTGTAGGAGCACATGAACCCGAGGGCGCCGCCCTGTTTCACGCAGATCTCGAAGGGCTTGAGGTCGAGCTCGCGCAGGGTGCGCTCATCGACCTCGGAGTTGAGCGAATTGCGCTTGGGCTCCTGGTCGTTGCAGGCGAAATGCTTGCAGGCCACGCCGATGCCCTGGCTTTGCGCCCCTTTCACGTAGGCGGCGGCGATGTAGCC
Source organism: Chthoniobacteraceae bacterium (assembly GCA_035550335.1). Taxonomy (GTDB): domain Bacteria; phylum Verrucomicrobiota; class Verrucomicrobiia; order Chthoniobacterales; family Chthoniobacteraceae; genus DASZPK01. Next base: position 1,889 of record DASZPK010000409.1, read on the forward strand.
CGACAGCAGCGGGTCCTCGCCGAAGTATTCAAAATTGCGGCCGCACATCGGCGCGCGGTAAAGGTCCATTGCGGGGCCGAGGATGATCTGCTCGCCGCGGGAGCGGGTGTCGCGCGCCTGCGAGGTGCCGTCGCGCTGCGCCTGCTCGACATCCCACGTGGCCGCGAGGCCCATGCCGCCCGGGTAGGCGGTGGAGGGGCCGTGCTCGACGCCGCCCATGCCGGCATCGGTCATGAGGAATTCGGGAATGCCGAGGCGCGGGACGGGCTGCATGCCCATGACGCGGCTGCTGCCGGCGATGAGGGTGAATTTTTCAGCCTCGGTCATCTGCGAGAGGAGGTCCTCGGCGCGTTTATCGGGGGACTGGGTGGGGTCCTTGTAGATGCGGTCTTGTGCGTGGAGGGAGGGAATAAGGAGGATGCCGAGACACGGGATCATCCATCGGAACAATCGGATTTTCATGGGTGGGGTTTTTGGGATTGAGATGGGACTGCAAGTACTATGTAAAAAGAAGAGACTCCTTACAAAGTATCGCCGTTCATTTTGACGGCTGCGCGAACTGGATGCAGATCGGTTCGCCCGCCTCGACGAACTGGTCCGTGGGGGTAAGCTTGCCGGTCTGCTGGTCGATCTTGAGCGGGGAGATTTTGTTGTCGTGCTGGCCGGCAACGACGAGCCAGTGGCCGGCGGGGTCGAGGCCGAAGCCGCGCGGGAATTTCACGGGTGAAGGGACATCCTGGATCCAGGTGAGCTTGCCGTCAGCGCCGACGGAATAGACTGCGATGCTGTCGCGCCCTTTCTCGTCGACATCACGGTTGGTGACGTAGAGCCATTTGCCGGAGGGGTGGAAATAAATCTCCGCAACCGTCATCGTGCCGGTGTAATTGGCCTCAGTCCCCGGGGGGAAGGTGGAGATGTTTTGGAACTGCGTGAGGCCGCCGTTTTTCGGGTCGAAATTGAAGCAGGTGACGGTGTGTCCCATTTCATTTGCGACATAGACTCGCTTGCCATCGGGGCTGAAGGCAAGATGGCGCGGGCCCGAGCCGGGCGGGACCATCGCGAACGGGGGATCGTTTGGAACCAGGGCGCCTTTTGCGTCCAGCTTGAAGATCCAGACTTTATCGGTGCCGAGGTCGCAGGAGTAGACATAAGTCACCGCTGTTTTGAGGGATGTTGGCCCCGTTGTGTATTTATGGATTTCCGGCGAGTAATCGAGCGTGTAAATTGAGTGGCCGTGAGGGGCTTCCTGGCGGTCCTTATTCGGGCCGGAGCCGGTGAATTGGTAGAAGCCCGTGCGCTCGGTGAGCGAGCCGTCGTCCTTCGTTTGGAAAACCGTGATGTAACCGCCGCCGTAGCTGGCGGTGAGCACGTCGTGCGTGGCGGGGTCGAACCAGACATGGGCCGCGCCGCCCCCCTTGCCTTGGGCTTGCTCGTTGAGCAGGGTGAGCGAGCCATCCTTTTCCACCTTGAACGCGATCGCGGAGCCGCCCTTGTCGTCGGAGGAGGCGTAGATGAATTTCCCATCCGGCGTCATCGCGAGGAAACCGGGGCTCGGCGCCGCGGCGGCGAGGGTGATGGGGCCGAGTTTGCCGGTATCGGAATCGAGCGTGCATTTGTAGATGCCCTTGCCGCCGCCACCGCCGCCGGTGCCCACGTAAAACGTGAGGTCGGCGGCATGCGCGAAGGCGAGGGTGAGGATGAGAACGAACAGGGGGAGGAGACGTTTCATAGGGGCGGGCATTGTGAGGCACGGGGCGGGGTGCGGGCAAATGAAAATTTGCGTCTGAGACCGGTGGCGGCGGTCTTGCTCCAACCCGTGCGAAGGTGATAGAGGAGGGGTATGAAACGGCTCCCCCTTTTTTTCGCGGTCGTGTGTCTTGGAATATTCGCCGCCGGGATGGCGCGCGGCGCAGATGGATTTTTTGAGGCGAAACAGATCGACGGGCGCTGGTGGCTCATCGCGCCGGATGGGAGCAAATTCATTTCCAAGGGGGTAACGACGGTGCTCTTCGCGCAGGATAAAATCGGCGACACGAATGTTTCGCCATACGGCGAGAACAACCAGGCGAAATACGGCTCGGAGGAGGCATGGCGGACGGCCACGGCGGAGCAACTCCTGGGGTGGAACTTCAATACGCTCGGCGCGTGGTCGGATGCAAAGGTCTCCTCGGCGGCGAAGGAGGGGAAGCGGCTGGCGTATGCGCCGATTTGCGACATCGGCTCGGCCTTCGTGGCGGAGAAGCAGAAGGGGGCGGCGTGGTTGAAGGGGATTTTCCCCGATGTGTTCGATCCCGATTTCGAGAAGTTCGCGCACGCGCAGGCGGCGAAGATCGCGGGGCCGCTCAAGGACGACCACTGGCTGCTGGGGTGGTTTACCGACAACGAATTGCGCTGGGGGCCGGACTGGCGCGGGAACGAGGAGTTGCTCACGATGTTCCTCGCGCTCCCGCCGGGGACGCCGGGACGCGAGGCGGCGATCGCGCTGCTGCGCCAGCGGCATGGCGATATAACAAAGTTTAACGATGTGTGGCACGTCTCCTTCCAATCGTGGGACGAGCTCGAAAAATCGGGCGCGGTGAAGGCGCCGTTTCAGCGCAAGGCGGTCTATGCGCAGAACGCGGAGACGGAGCGCAAGGAGAATGAGGCCGACCCGAAGCGCGCGGCCTACGTGGGCGATTGCGAGGCGTTCCTTGCGGAGATGGCGGAGCGCTATTTCCGGATCACGAGCGCGGCGTTGAAGGAGGCGGACCCGAACCACATGGATTTCGGCTGCCGGTTCGCGTACGTGCCGCCGCAGCCGGTGGTGGCGGCCGCGGCGAAGTATCTCAATGTGATTTCGTTCAACTGCTACTCGGCCGACCCGGGGCGCGTGATCGAGAGTTATTCCGTGTTCGGAAAGCCGCTCATCATCGGCGAGTTTTCATTCCGCGCGGAGGACAGCGGGCTGCCGAACTCGCGCGGCGCGGGGGAGAAATACAAGACGCAGGCGGAGCGGGCGGCGGCGTTTGAGAAGTTCGTGACCATCGGGCTGCGCGATCCGCATTTGGTGGGCTACCATTGGTTCGAGCATGCGGACGAGCCGAAGGAGGGGCGTTTCGACGGGGAGAATTCGAATTACGGCGTGGTGAACATCCACGACGAGCCTTACAAGGAACTCACCGATGCGATGACGCGCGTGAACCGCGACGCGGAGAAATTGCACGGGGGGCAGTAGAGGAAGCCCGGAGGGCTGTTTGGAAATTAGCCGGGGGTTTAAACCTACTGGCGTTTAGTTAAGCGAGATTGCAAATTTTAGCGCCGGAGGCGCGACATGTTTATAGTCGAAGATGCGTGAATGAACCAAGCTCCGTCAGGAGCGACATGTAAAAGCGCTGCCTCCCCCCAAACATGTCGCTCCTAACGGAGCTGATTTTTCCCTTCGAATATTTTTTCTACAGACATGCCGCGCCTCCGGCGCTCAGGTTTGCTGCTGCGTTTTGCCTTAACCAAACGCCAGGTGAGGTTGGCACCCCCGGCTGATATTCGGCGTCCCTGCCGGTCGCCGGCAGCGGGCGGCGGGGGCGGGAAATGTCAGTCGCCCTTGCTGCGGTAGCCGATGATTTTCAGCGTCTCGGTCTCGGGGATGAGGGAGGAGAAGGTGTCGATCAGGTCGGGGATCGTCATGAGCATGCACGGCTCCATGGGCTGGGCGCTGTTTTTTGTATAGACAATGTTGTCGGCAATGAAGACGCACGAATGGATGGCCTCGCCGTTGGGCCGGACGAGCTCCAGGATGTCGCCGTACCGCCAGTCCGACATCACGGGGTAATAATCGGTGGTGAGGGTTTGTTTTACATTGTTGACATCCAGGAAGCGGTTGTCGGGCGTGTCGTTGAAGAAATTGAGCGCGGTGTAATGGCAATCCTTCTTCGCGTCGTCGGGATTCAGCGAGGGGTACGGGAAGGTGAAGAGCGCGTCGCGGGCATGGGGCGGGAAAAACCGGCCCACGCCCATGCGCTGGCCGCCCGGGATATCGACGAGGGCTTCCAGCATGGGGCGGATGTCCTTGCCCCATTTCCCCTTCGCCCAGTAATCGGTGAGCGCGTTGATGTCGGTCTCGGGCGTCACGTGGAGGCGGAGCAGGAGGGTGGATTTGCGGGTGAGCACCTTCATGAGGCGCAATTTATCGGGGTAGCTGTCGAGCTTGGAGAGGACCAGCGGTGCGTCGCAGAAAAAGAGGAGCTTCCCATGCGGGAAGGAGAGCCTTTTTACCAGCGCCACGGTGTCGGACGGCAGGCCGCTTTTGGAGAAATATTCGTCGAACTTGTCGGCGGGGAAGTAACTCCGGTTTTGCGACACGGAGTTGTCGGGAAAGAGGGCGAGCGCGCCGTAGATCACCTTGCGCGAGTGGGGGGCGAGCGAGAGCACGAGGGGATCGGAGGGCGTGAGCGAGATGCCGTTGCCGGTGATCGTCCACTTCGACTCGTCGAGCAGGTCGGCCTTTTGAATCGAGTCGAGGTCGGCGGAATTGAAGAGGTCGGCAAGCATCGCGGCGTTGTAGCCGGTGAATTTCCATTGGCGGCTGGATTCCTCCACGGCTTTGACGGGGAGATATTCCTCCGGGGGCTCGATGTAAAACGGCACGCTTTCGAGCATGCCCCACGGGCCGGGCTTGAGCGGTGTCGCCTTGTCGGCCAGTTCCGCGAGTTTGGCCGGGTCCTTCATGTCGATGGAATTCGAGCCCAAGGGGAACCACCCCCTCGCTAGGTAACCGAGCGCCACGCAAAAAACAGCGAGCCACGGCGCCCAGATCCAAGGGCTGAAATGCGTGGCGCGTTTGCGGGAGATCACGGTCGGGGCGGAGGTGCCGAGCGGGGCGGCAGCCAGCGGCGCCGCCAAGAGCAACGCTTGCGAACGCGTCATTCGTTTGCCGTCGGGCTTTGTGGGATCAATCATTTAGGGCTTTGAGAAATAAATTGAGACAAGAATACTAGGTCTGAAACTCCTCAAAGCAACACGCAGCATTGATATTTAATATTATCGTGATTTTCGCCACAAAAATGTCGTGCTGCCTTCTGGCGAAGGCTATTTTGCGCGCGGGAGCGTTGCAGGCGAACGGAACTTCAGCGCGCCCGTTTCAAACTCCAATTTCACGCGGTCAATTTGGTATTCGTAAAGGGCTGAAGCGTAGGCGATTTGCGCCTGCGTCTGGCTCAACTGCGCTTGGCTCAATTCGATCATGGAGGTCACGCCGAGTTTGTAGCGCGAGG
>DASZPK010000410.1:0-2509 GCA_035550335.1 Chthoniobacteraceae bacterium
CGGCTGCTCCGTCCATTACGACAGCGCAAAAAATATCCTCATTGTGCGCGCCTTGGATTATTCCCTCGATCGCCTCGAGCAAATCCTCCCTTCGTGGAAAGCCGCCCCGCCAAAACCAAATCCGCCCAAACAATAACCCCCTATGAAAACACTCCTCCTCGTCTTCATCATCATCCCGGCGGCGTTCGCCATGGCGCAAGACCCATTCAGCGACGCCGTCAACGCCGCCGAGCAGGCCAAGCAAGCCGTCACCGCCCCGCCGAAGTTTGCCACCCGCGAATACCAAGTCCCGCCGGAATTTTTCGGCGGCGCCGACACCGACGCGAAGCGCGAGCAGATGTTTGCCAACGATGGCATCCAATTCCCGCAGGGCTCATCCATGCACTACGACCCGGTGAAAAAAATCCTCACCATCCGCGACACCGAGGATGAACTCGTCCTCGTGGACAAGCTCGTCGCGATCTGGACCGCAGCCAAAGCCAAGCCATGAAACCCGCCGCCACGCTCGCACTCCTGTTATTCTTTGCCGGCGTTGCATTGGCAGGTCCGCCGGCGAAAACGCCATCGGAAAAATTCGCCGACCGGCTTGAGCACACCCTCCTTGCCGATTTCAATTTGCGCGATACGTCGCTGCAGGATACGATCGACTTGATCCAAAAAAAGGCTCGCGAGGCCGACCCGGATTCCGCCCCTGTGCCGATCAAACTCGGCCTTCCGCAGCCCAATGGCCTCATCACCATGAGCCGGCGCCAGATTTCCGCGATGGATGCCCTGTGGTATGTCACCGACCTGTTGAACTTGCGTTATACAATTTCGAAGGAGGGCGTCACCATCTTCCCGGCCCCGCTGCTAACGAGGGAATATTACGTGCCGGAGGAATTTTTTGGCGAAAAGGAAGGCGACGCAAAGTACCGCGGGACTCTCGAGCACGGTGGCGTGGCTTTTCCCGACGGATCATCCGCTGCGTACCATCCTGGCGAGGAAATCCTCACCCTGCGCAACACCCCGGCAAATCTGGACAACGCCGCCGTCGCGCTGGCCGAATGGCTCAAGACACCGCACCCCGGCGCCGCGGAGCAAAAATACGCCGCCCAACTCGAAAAAACGATCATCGCCCAAGCCGATTTCAAGGAGGCGTCGATGGACAATGTCCTGGCGACCATCCTAAAAAAGGCGAAGGAGGCCGACCCGAAATCCCCACCCGTGCCGCTCGCCCTCGCGCCCAGGGCCGGGAAAACGGAATTCACCGTCACGCTGAGCGTGAAAAACATCCCGGAGATCACACTCCTGCATTATGTGGCGGGCATGACAGGCGAATTCCGCATTACGAGGGATGGGGTCGTGTTTCTCGGGGGCGACCCATCCGAGCGGCTCGTCACATGGGAATACCTGCTGCCGCAAAGAATCCCGGCGGATAGCTTCGACGACGACTGCTGCCACAAACGACTCGCCGATGCAGGGGTTCCCTTTTCGGGAAGCGAATCCGTGCACGTGGACGCATCGAAGAAAACCTTCACCGTGACCGAAACGCGGAAAAACCTCGAACTCGTGGACCAAATCCTCGATTCCTGGGACAGCCCCCGCCCCCAACAATGACCTTTTTCAAAAAACTCCGTCCACGGGCTGCTGTAGCGTGCAAAACCTGCCCTGAGCCCTGTCGAAGGGTCCCCAGCGCAGGAATGGCGCGTCGCCAAGGAATATCCCCGGCCCCATCCAACGCCTCAGCTGGGGACAGCGGACTCTACAATTTTCCGGCTGTGCGCTTTTTTCAAATCAGGACACCGGCAAAAATCGCGTTTCTTGCCCCTCTCCTTTCGCTCGCGCTCACGCTGCCCACCCATGCGCGCTCCATGGAGGAAACCGTTACGCCGAAAACGCTCGATCAAAACGTATTTGCATTCGCGGTTTCCACCAGCGCCACCAAGGACGGCGTGCTTTTCCGCGTGACGATCACCGCGAAGAAAGGCGAAATGCCTTCCAATTTGGGATGCGGCTTCGTGACCTACGAACAAAAGGAGGACGGGGCCGTTAGCGAGGGCCCAAGAACCGACATTCCCTACACGATTAAAAAGGGCGCGGGAATCTGGACGGTGGAGTTTGTCTTGTCCGGCGCGCAGTTAAAAGATACCAGCATCCGCCTCGTCTTCTCGCAGACATGGGAAGAGGCGGCGAATATGTATGAAATCGACCCGCACGATTTCCTTAAGCAGTGATCCGCTTGGGGCAAAGCCCCTTCCCCCGGCCCGAAATAACTTGCCCGCCGCCCCTTTCCACACTATAAGTAACGCCGGACGCTCGGTACGAAGAGCCGCGCGCCCGCCCGCCGCGCGGGATCGCATTCGCGGCGGGGTGGAGCTCCGATTGCCGCGGATATTTTTTGCCGCGCAGCGGGTGGGTGAGTTGCGAAGACCAAGAACAAGGCACGCCCGACGCTCCGCGGGCGCGTCCCAAGGAGAGTAATTTATACAAAACATACCGAACCGCGTTAACCACCGTATCCGCGCCCGCG
>DASZPK010000411.1:0-5984 GCA_035550335.1 Chthoniobacteraceae bacterium
GAACACCTCCCGCAGGGTGGGGATTTTTTCGCCTTTCCCCGCATCGAGCGACCTCAAATAATCGAACGTCTGCTCCTGCACAAGGCCGTGGCCATTCGTGGTGCGCTCGAGCGTATCATCGTGGATGACGATCACCTCCCCGTCCACAAACCACGCGTCGATTTCCACGCCGTCCACGCCGAGATCGAGCGCCCTGCGGATGGAGCGCAGCGTGTTCTCCGGCTCAAGCCCCTTCGCCCCGCGGTGGCCGATGCACAAAAAGTTTCGCATGTTATTCAACGGCGTTCTCCCTTATCATAATCGCAACCGGCGGGTCGTCGAGCAGCCAATCGCCCGCCAAACCAACCCGAAAACCCATGATGTTTTACCCAATCAATGCCGGTGGTTCCTTCGCCAACGTAAACGCCAACGCCGCGAAATCCGACGCGGCGGCGGCGAAGATGGAAGTCGATATGCTGCGCGGGGATGTCGAGCGCCTCCTCATGATCACCGAGTCGCTCTGGATGATTCTCAAGGAACAGCACGGCTTCGACGACAAGGACCTGGTCAAGCACATCGTCGAAATCGACATGCGCGATGGAAAGCTCGACGGCCGCGTCGCGCCCACGCCGCCCCGGAAATGCCCCAAGTGCAGCCGCACGCTTTTCAAACACCGTATGCGCTGCATTTATTGCGGGGAATATGTCGTGATGGACCCGTTCGAAAGATAGGACGCGCATGCCAGCATCGACCGGGGAAAGAGGGCGCATTTACCAGTTGTTCGTGCGCCTCTTCAGCAACACCAACGAAACGCGAAAGCCCAACGGCACGCTCGCTGAAAACGGCGCGGGGAAATTCAACGGCATCAACTCCGCCGCGCTTGCTTCGCTCAAGGAAATGGGGTTCACGCACGTGTGGCTTACCGGCGTGCTCCGCCAGGCCTCGGCCACCGCGTATCCCAGCGCAGGCCTCGCCGCCGATGACGCCGATTTACTCAAGGGCCTCGCCGGCAGCCCGTATGCGATCCGCGATTATTTCGATGTCTGCCCCGATTACGCAGACAACCCGGCGGAGCGTCTCGCGGAGTTCCGGGCGCTCATCGCGCGCATCCACGACACGGGATTGAAGGTGCTGATCGACATCGCCGCGAACCACGTCGCACGCAGCTACCGCTCGGTGGTCCGGCCTGATTTGGATTTCGGCACTGCTGACGACAAGACGAAATTCTGCGACCCGAAAAACAACTTTTACTATCTCGCCCCCGGCCTTGGCGGACCGCCGTTGCGCCTGCCGACGGTGAAGGACGGCGCGCCGGTCAGCCCCACCTGCAAGGTCGCGGGGATGAAATGCGACGGATTGTTCGACGGGGAAACCACGTTCGGCCGGGTCACGGGCAACAACGCGGCAACGTGGACGCCCTCGATCAACGATTGGTACGAAACCGTGAAGCTGAACTACGGCTGGGATTTCATCGCCGGACGCCGCCACTATCCCTCGGCGGAAAATCCCAGCCTGCCGATCCCGGACACATGGCTCAAGATGGACGCCATCGTTGCCTACTGGCAATCGCTCGGCGTGGACGGTTTCCGGTGCGACATGGCTCACATGGTTCCGGTGGAATTCTGGAAATGGCTGATCGCAACGGCGCGAACGCGCGCGCCGGGGGCCTGCTTCATCGCCGAGGCATACGACAATGATCCCGCGAAAATCCCCGGGCCCGGCGGAAACAATGTTTTACTCGACTTGCTCGAAGCCGGGTTCGATGCCGTTTATGACGACCCGTCGTATAAAATATTGAAACGCATTTACGACGGTCCGAGCTGGGCGAACGACCTCGATGCGGCCGCCTCCAACGCGACGATCTTCCACGGCTCGCTGCGTTACGCCGAAAACCACGACGAGGTGCGGCTCGCGAGCCGGGGCAATTGGGCGGACATCGGCATGGAGGCGGGCCGCGCCGTCTGCGGCGTGCTCTACGGGATGTCGCGCGGGCCGGTGATGTTTTACAACGGGCAGGAGGCTGGCGAGCCGGGCGACGCCCCCGCGGGTTTCGGCGGCGGCAACGCCCGCACGACCATCTTCGATTACTGGTCGATGGTCGAGCTGCCAAAGTGGGTGAATGGATTGCTCTACGATGGTGCAAGGCTTTCCGACACCCAAAAAAATCTGCGCGCGTTTTACAAGGCTTTGCTCAACCTCATCGGCGAGCCCGCCTTCCGCGACGGGGAGTTTTACCCAGTTAACCCGGCCAACAACGGCAACCCGCAATTTGGCCGCGTGGACGGCGAGCCCGCGGGCGGCCATTGGATGTATGCGTATGCGCGGCGTGATTCCGCAAGCGGGCAGCGGTTTCTGGTGGTGGCGAACCTTCACCGCGAAATCACGTTTCAAAATGTGCCGGTGTTCATTCCCGCCGCCGCGCTGGGAATGGCCTCGACGCCGGATCAATTCGCGAAGAGGACCTTGCTATTCACCGAGCGCTTGGAAAACAAAGTCACACTGCGGCTGGATGCCGGCGACTTTTCAAGCACCTATCGCCTCGAAATCCCCGCGATCCCCCCGCTCACTCCATTTTATTTCGAAGTGAAGCCCGCTGTCTGAGATTACGCGGGGCTCTGCACGCGCGTGTGGCGGATGTCCTCGGCGGCCACGGCATACACCGCATCCTCGGCGATGTTTTTCGAGTGGTCGCCGACGCGCTCGAGGTGCCGCGCGATCAGGAGCAGGTTGAGAAAATCGGTGATCCGCTCGGGAAGCTCCACCATGCGGCCTGTGAGGCGATGCGCCACCTCTGCGTTGGCTTCATCGAGAACCTTGTCGCGGGCCTTGACGGAGCGCGCCAGTTCCACGTCGCCATCCACAAACGCCCGGATGCTGTCCTTGAAAATCCCCAGGGCTTCGTTGAAAAGCGGCTCGAGGTAATGCACATCGTCGAGGGCGGCATTCTGGTTCAACTTGCGGGCGCGCTTGGAAATGTTCACCGCCTGGTCGGCGATGCGCTCGAGATTGCCGCTCAATTTCATCGCGGAAATCACCTGTCGCAAATCCGACGCCACCGGTTGGAAACGCAGCAGCAACTCGATGCCCGTCTGGTCCACCTGCTTTTCCAACAGGTCGATTTCCTCGTCGTCGGCGATGGCCAGGTTGCTCAGGTCGCTGTCACGCTTGAGCAGGCCCTGCATCGCGTTGCGCAGGTTGCGCTCCGTGAGGCTGGCCATCATGAGCACGTCGTTTCGCAGCGCGCCCAAGGCGTTGTCAAATGTCCCCAGGATGTGTCGTATCGGTGTATCCATTCAAAATCCCCCCTCAACCGAACCGGCCGGTGATGTAATCCTCCGTCTGCCGTTCTTTCGGGCGCGTGAAAATTTGCTGGGTGGTGTCGAACTCGACAAGTTTTCCCAAATAGAAAAACGCGGTGTTGTCGGAAACGCGGCTCGCCTGTTGCATGCTATGGGTCACTATTACTATGGTATAGCGGGTTTTCAACGACTCAATTAATTCCTCCACCTTGGCGGTCGCGATCGGGTCGAGCGCCGAGCAGGGCTCGTCCATGAGAATGATTTCCGGCTCGACCGCGATGGCGCGCGCGATGCACAAGCGCTGCTGTTGCCCGCCGGAAAGGCCGAGGCCGCTGTCGTGCAGGCGATCCTTCACCTCGTCCCAGAGCGCGGCGCCGCGCAGGCTTTTCTCGACCACCTCGTCCAGGCGCCGGCGGTCGTTCACGCCCTGGATTTTCAGGCCGTAGGTGATGTTGTCGTAGATCGATTTCGGGAACGGATTGGATTTCTGGAACACCATGCCGACCTTGCGCCGGAGCGCGATCACATCCACCGAGCGGTCGTGGATGTTCACCCCCTCGATTTTGATCCGGCCGCGCGTGATGCGGCTCACCTCGACGAGGTCGTTCATCCGGTTGAAGCACCGCAGCAGCGTGGTCTTCCCGCAGCCCGATGGGCCGATGAACGCCGTGACGCAGCGTTCGGGGATCTTGATATTGATGTCGAACAACGCCTGCTTGGGGCCGTAGCTGAAATCAAAACTTTCGACCTCTATGGCTGTGCGCCCGCCGGCGGCGGGCGGCTCCGTGGCCGCCGGGGGCGAGTTGGCGTATTTTTGCGGTTGTGTCGTGTCCATTGGGTCGCGATTACGTTTGGAGCATACCCGATTCACCACTTATAGCGACTCCGAACTTTGATCCGCATGAAAATCGAGGTCAGAGCCAGGATACTCACGATGAAAAGGAAAACGAACGCCGTGCCATACTGGGTGCGGGCAGTATATTCGTTGTTCGGAAGTTTCAAGCTCAGCACGTAAATGTGATACGGCAGCGCCATGACGCCGCGGAAAAAGAAACTTCCCCATGTCGAGGGATGCAGGAATTGCACGCCGCTCCAGGGCAACTGGTCGAGGTTCGCATAAGCCGCGGTGAACATGATCGGCGCGGTCTCGCCGGCCACGCGCGCGATGCCGAGCACGGACGACGTGAGGATGCCCGGGAAAGCATACGGGAGAACGTTCGTGCGAATCGCCTGCCACTTGGTCGCGCCAAGGGCGAGCGAGCCCTCGCGGAAACCCTGCGGCACCGCCTTGAGCGATTCCTCGCTCGCGGCGATGATCACGGGCAGCACCATGAAGGCAAGCGTGAACCAGCCCGAGAGCAGGCAGGCATTCCAGCCCAGGAACAACACAAACAGCCCCGCGCCGAACAACCCGAAGACGATGGACGGCACGCCCGCGAGATTCAAGATCGCCAGCCGGATCAATTTCACCACCGGCCCCTGCTTGCTGTACTCGCTCAAATAAATAGCGCTGAAAACCCCGAGCAGCAGCGCGATCACCATCGAGCCGATGACGAGCAGCACCGTCCCCACGATGCACGGCCCGATGCCGCCCGCGCAGTAGACGTAGCTCTCCTCGCCGGTGATGTCCTTCGCATTGTGCGTTCCCGCAAAGGCGCGGTATGCCGCATCACCCAGCTCCATGTGCCGCCCTTGGTAACTGAACACATGGAGCGTCTCCGGCGGTTGGGTGAGAAAACTCCAGTTCACAAACGGCGCCGACGATTTGAAAATAGCCCCGCATCCCTTCCAAAAGATGTAGCCGAAAATGAAGGCCGCGCAGAGCAGCACGAGATAGGTCGCGAGCCGGAAAAACCAGAACGCCCCCGTCTCGATCACACGGGTGGCGGAGTTGCGGGCTTTGAATGGATTGGCGGGAGCGTGCATTTTCAACCGATGGAGATCTTGTATTTTTGCACCACTTTTTGCGCGGAGAAATTGATGAAGAGCGCGATCAGGAAAAGCACGATGCCGATCATGAAAAGCGAGCGGTACTGGATGCTTCGCGGCTGCACCTCGCCCATTTCCTGCGCGATGATCCCGGTCATGGTGTGCACCGGTTGGAAAAACACGCCCACGCCGCGCCCAAACTCCGGAATCTGGATGCGGTTCCCCGCGCAGAGCAGCACCACCATCGTCTCGCCGATCACCCGGCCAAACCCGAGCAGCACCGATGAAATCACGCCCGAGAGCGAAGCCGGGACGAGGATGCGCACGATCGTTTGGAGGCGGTTCGCCCCCATGGCGTACGACGCTTCCTTGAACGCAAGAGGAACATTGTTCAACGCATCCTCCGAGAGCGTGAAGATCGTCGGGATCGCCATCAGCGCCAGCAGGCAGCCCGCGGTGAAAGCGTTCAGGCGCTCGGTGATCGGGAACCCGGGAACCCATGAAAATATCGGCCAATGCGAAATCAACGGCAGCACGGACGCCAGCACCACCACGCCGAAAAAGCCGAGCACCACCGAGGGAATCGCGGTGATGAATTCAATATAAGGCTTGATGAGCTTTTTCTCCCACGCGGTGGCGATCTGGCTCACGTAGATCGCGGAAAAAACTCCCAGCGGGACCGCGATCACCATCGCGATCAACGCCACCAGGAACGAACCGGTGAGCAGCGGCAGGATGCCGTACCAGTCCTGCCAATCGCTGTTCGTGACGTATTTT
>DASZPK010000412.1:0-7033 GCA_035550335.1 Chthoniobacteraceae bacterium
GTGACGGAACCGCCGCCGGCGCAACCCGCCGCCGCAAAGGCCAACGCGGCCGCCGTCGAGACGAGCATCATCGACCTGATCGCGAAGGGCAAAACGGTGATCGTGACCGAGCTCGACCCGCCGAAGACGCTCGACCTGGAAAAATATTTCGCGGGCGCGAAGGCGCTGGTGGATGCCGGGAGTGACACGATCACGCTCGCGGACAATTCGCTCGCGATCCTGCGCGTGAGCAACCTCGCCATCGGCGCGATGCTCAAGGAGCGCCACGGCATCACTCCCCTGCTCCACCTCAGTTGCCGCGACCGGAATTTGCTCGGGTTGCAGAGCGAACTGCTCGGCATGGCGGCGCTCGGAATCCGGCACGTGCTGCCGCTCACGGGCGACCCGGCGAAGGTGGGCGACCATCCGGGGGCGTCGTCGGTATACGATGTGAGCTCGGTGGAGTTGATCAAGATCATCGCGCGGCTCAATGAGGGGTTCAACCAGATCGGCAAGAGCATCAAGGTGCCGACCCAATTCGTGATCGGCTGCACCTTCAATCCCAACGTGAAAAACCTCGACGCCCAGGTCTCGCGCCTCGAGCGCAAAGTCGCCGCCGGCGCACAATACGTGATGACCCAGCCGGTATTCGACACCGCGATGGTGGCGCAGATGGCGGCGCGGGTGAAGCACTTGAACGTGCCGATCCTCACCGGCGTATGGCCGCTGCTCAACGGGCGCCAGGCGGAATTCCTGCACAACGAAGTGCCGGGCATCGTGATCCCCGAAGCCGTGCGCGCGCAGATGGCCGGCCTCGAAGGGCCCGAGGGGCGCAAACGCGGTGTCGAGATCGCGAAGGAAGTCTGCCGCGCGGCGCTCGACCATTTCCCCGGGGTCTATTTGATCACTCCGTTCCTGAATTACGAAACAACGGCGGAGCTCGCGCAGTTTGCGCGCGAGCGGTGATTTTTTAGCATGTCGAAAATCAAACGCGCATTTCTGCTGCAACTGGCCGGCTCGATCCTGCTGGTGGGGCTGGTCGTTTTTCTCGGGCACTATTTCAGGCTCGATCACGTGATCGTCCACATGCAGAAACGCATCGACGAAATGCACGCATGGGGCGGCGTGCTCTACGTGCCGCTCTATGCCACCTGCAACGTGCTGCTGCTGCCGGGGAGCGTGCTCACGGTAGGCAGCGGGCTTTGCTTCGGGCTTTGGTGGGGATTTTTGCTCACGCTCATGGGGAATGTGCTCGGAGCGGCGATCGCCTTCGGCATCAGCCGCAAGCTGGGCCGCGAATGGGTCGAGAAAAAATTCCTCAAATACCCAAAATGGCGCGCGCTGGATGAGGCGGTGACCCGCGAGGGGTGGAAAATCATTTTCCTGAGCCAGGTGCATCCGCTTTTTCCCACGAGCCTGCTCAATTACATGTACGGCATCACCCGCATCCGGTTCTGGCCCTGCATGCTCTGGATCGCCATCGGGCAGACGCCGGGCCTGTTCCTCTACGTCTACCTCGGCACGCTCGCGCAACTCGGCATCAAGGTGGTGCGCGGCGAAAACCACCCGCAGCCCATCGAATACGTGGTGTGGATCAGCGGCCTGCTGGTGGCGCTGGCGGTGGCGGCCGCGCTCGGGCGCATCGCCCTGAAGTTGATGGCCGAGGTCGGGCAGGCCGCCGAAAAACAGGCCGCCGACGGAACGCAAAAATCGCCGGATTTGGAAAAATCTCTTTTTTGACACGGGTTTGAAGCGTGTTAGCGTATCCGGTGGCAATCAATATGTCCGAACAAACCTCCGGCTCCCCCCTCCATACCGGCGCTTCGCCGTCCATTTATCTCGATTACGGCGCTGATGAGCACGATTGCGCCAGCCAGGGCTTCGAAATCTGCGAGCGCGGCATGCGTTTTGTCTCGCATTGGCAATTCGCCCTCGGCGCGCAACTCGCCGTGAGCTTCGCCTACCAGGACGACGACGGCGCCACCCGCCGCGTGACCACCGAGGGGATCATCGTCGATTGCGCGCAGATCGCGTGCAAATGCTTCACCTCCACCCTGCTTTTTCTCGAACTCCCCGATTCCCTGCGCGAAGTGGTGCGCACCGCCAGCCCGCGCTTGGAAGCCAGCGTCTCAAACAAAGGCCAGTCGCGCACGATCCCGCACAAGGCGAGCTTGAATTGATTTTTTGGAACAACAGCGCGCCATCAAGCACTACGCGTGTCATTGGTACGACGGGCCGCGCGGCGCGTCGAAAATTGTAGAGGCGACCCGTCCCCGGGCGTCCTCTGTTTGACCGTCAGCGATCCGACTGACAATCAACCGCGTGCATTCGCCAGCACCTTACGCGAGTGCGGCGAGTGCCTTGTTCAGGCGGCTCTTCTTCCGATTCGCGGCGTTCTTGTGGATGCGGCCATTCTTGGCAGCGCGGTCGATCTCGGAAATGAGCGACTGGAACGATGCCTTGGCTGCGGCCTTGTCCTTCGTGGCGACTTTCTTGCGGAAATCCTTGACCTGCGTCTTGACGCTGGTGAGGGCGCGTTTGTTGAAAAGGGTGCGGCGGCCGGTCTGGCGGGCGCGTTTTGCTGCGGATTTCGTATTGGCCATAAGTAACGTGAAAGGGCGGAAAGAGTAGCAACGCCCGGCGGATTGTCAAGCGCCGCGAGCACGTTTTCGCGCCGGGGGAATCAGGCCGGAACCGGTGGGGGTTCGCCCCGCTTGATTGCAGTGCCGATCACCAGCAACAACACCCCCAGCCCCACGCAAACAAAGGCGGCGGCGAATGCTACAGTCAAAAGCGCCGTGACATTTGGCGATGAAGCACCACGGGCAGGCTCGGCCCTGTCCCAAATCTTCGCGGGGACAAACTCGACGGCGAGCTGCATTTTGTCGGTTTGGTATTTTTGAATGGCATCATCCAGAAGTTTTTTTGCTTCCAGATATTTCTTCTTCGCCGCCTCGTACTCGGGATTCGGCACGGCGAGCGGAGCATCGGTTTCCGGGTTCGGATCCTGGATCGCGCCGTTCTCACGAAGCTTCGCCAAATCCGCCTTGAGCTTGTCCGCCTCCGCGCGCTGCTTTTCCACTTCATCCCTCATCTCCGACAATGAGCCGGTTATACGCTCCTGCTGGTCGTCCCTCCGCTTTTTTTGATAGATAATCGCAATGGTGTTTGCGATGTCGGCAGCCTCCTGCCGATCGGTGCTGGTGACGGCGATTTCGATGAAATCCGTGTTCGGTTTCCGTATGACATGGAGCATACTCAAAAGAAACTGATAAGCCCCCTGCTTCGTCAACTTGGTGGGGAGGCCGGCGGACCATTTGGTGTCCAAACCAAGCTCTTCGATCACAGGATAGAGGATCGCCATGCTCTGGATGGCTTGCCGCTGGTCCTCGACAAAATAGGGGGTGGATTCCTCGGGTGTCACATTCTCCCCGGCCACGGCCGCCGGAGCCGGGTTCACCTCCAAGGTGACAATCGACGTGTACTTGCGCGGGATAAAATAAGCGGCGGTATACATGCCCACAGGCAGCGCCACGCCCAAAAGAATGAGGCAGAAACCAAGGGTGATTAAAATGGAGGATCGGCTCATGGGGAAAGTGAGCCCGTTTTATACGACCGGAACCCCGCAGGCGAGACTTTCCCGCCGTCTCGTATTCATCCCGGCAAAAACCAGCCCAATGCCAGCCAGCACGCTTAGTAGGCCGATGCTGCCGGAAACGATCATAATCTTTGTGATATCGGGGCCCGACGGCACTGCCGGCTCAGCCTTGTCCCAAATCTCGGCGGGGTCGTATTCGATCATCAATTGCATTCTGTCGGCTGTATATTTTTCATCGGCTGCATCAAGGAGCTTTTTGGCTTCCAAGTATTTCTTTTTTGCCTCCTCGTATTCGGGATTCGGCACGACGAGCGGGGTATCGGTTTCCGGACTTGGGTCTTGGATCGCGCTGTTCTCGCGGAGTTTCGCCAAATCAGCCTGCATCTTGTTTACCTCCACGCGTTTCTTGTCAATTTCATCCCTCATCTCCGCCAATGCTTCGGATATACGCTCGTGCAGATCGTCTCTCCGTCTTTTTTGGTAGATGACCGCGATGGTGTTTGCAATGTCCTCCGCTTCCTGCCGGTCGGTGCTGGTGACAGCAACGTCGAGGATATTGGCGCCCCGCCTTTCGCTGATTTTAACCATCAGGGCCAGTTTGTTATACGCCTGTTGCTGACTGAGTTTCGCTTGGGAACCCGCTGACCATTTGTCAACAAGGTTGAGCTCTTTAATCACCGGATCAAGAATCACCGTGCTCTGCAAAATTTTCATCTGGTCGGCCACGAAATGAGGGTCGACGGGAGCCGATGGGTTCGGAGCGGAGATATTGATCGGTCTCGAGTCAGCTTCGATCGTGATGCTCACTTTTGAAGTATATCTGGGCGGTATCAGGCTGAAGACACAATACGCCGCAACAGGAAGCAGCACGCCGAACAAAATGAGGCAAATACCGAAGGTGGTGAAGGAAGATCGGCGGATGGGAAGAGGAAGGCCGTCCCGTGATATAACACGCGCACCGCGGAATGCGAGCAAAACGCCGATGCCACCGCTCACCACCATATAAAGCAGGATGTTGGGACTTGAGGGACTCTCGGCTGGCTCAGCGTGGGTCCAAGTTTCAGCGGTCAAGGAAGCCTCCAACAGCCGTTTATCCGCTTGGTAATGCTGTTCGGCCGCATCTAGCAATTTTTTGGCGCTGAGATATTCCTCTTTGGCTTTGAGGTAGTCCGCATCCGAACGGCGCATTTCGTCCGCTTTGCCCAGGTCGCTATTGTAAACTTCTTGTAGTTGAGCCGAATAGCTCTGCGCTGTTTCAAGCTGGGTCTGCAATGTTTTCCGGAAGGAATCCATTTCGTCGTAGAGTTGGTTTTTCAAGACAGCGAGTTGCGCATCCAGTTCCTTGATGTTCGCAAGGGGCAAGTGACTCCATTGCGACAAGCGCTGCCTTTGAAATGCACCCTCCTTGTATTTTTGCAATAAGCTTGAAACGTCCGCCGGCGCGGCGATGTCCAACCGGGGTAAAGCATCCATCAACTCCTCGTTTGACATCTTGTTTAACTTCTCGACTTTGTCCTGCAGTTCCTGCGCTTTTTGGTCCGCCTCTGCCGTTTTCGCTTCATCGGCCAGTAGTTGCCCCTTGGCTGCCACATCGCCTGGAGCGCCGGGATTTACCTCGACGTCCATGTCGCGCAGTCGCATCTCATCAAGCTCCTGCATGTGCTTCTCCACTTCTCTGCGCTGCTTTTCAACCTCGCCATGTAATTCCGAGAGGGCATTGTCGATGCGTTGCTGCAAGTCATTGTGCCGTCTCTGGAGGTAAGTGGAGGCGATCGCGTTCGCGATATCGGCGGCCTCCTGCCTGTCAGTGCTGGTCACGGCGATGTCGAGAATGCTGGTATTGCTCCTACGGCTGATTTTGACCAGCGGCACAAGTCTTCCATACGCTTGCTCCATGGTGAGTCTTATAGGAAAACCCGATGACCGCACGTCCACGAGGTTGAGATCGTGAATCACGGGATAGAGAATTCCCGTACTTCGCAAAATTTCAATCTGATCAGCCATGAAATGAGGATCGATTGGACCGGATTGATCACTTCCCGAGATGACGGCAGGCTTTTGGTCGACCTTGATCTCAATACTCGCTTTTGAAGTGTATTTGGGCGGTATGAAACGGGTGGCCACATACGCTGCCATGGGAGGCAATGCGCCGCAGACAATGAGACAAACGCCAAGGGTGATTTTGGATGTGGATTCGCGCATGCAGGAGTATGGGGGGCAGCAAACGATTAGACGGGAACGATGCCCATTTCCGAACCGGAATGCGCCAAAAAACGAAGCGCCGGAAAAATTGGTGGCAGGGGGGAGAGTTGAACTCCCGACCAAGGGCTTATGAGTCCCCTGCTCTACCACTGAGCTACCCTGCCGCGAATGGGAGGGAGAAAGTAGCGAACACTCCGCCGCGTTTCAAGCGGAGAATTGCGGGCGATGCGGAGCGCGCCGCGACAGTCAAAACTGGTCGTCCGACTTCTGCTTGCGCACTTGCTCGAGCACCTGGCGGGTGCGGTCGAGCGGGGCTTTGAGGGAATCGGTGTGCTGCTGGCCGGGGGCCGCGGCGGCGCCGGGCGCTCCGGGGTTTGCGGGGTTTGCGGTCTGGCTGGCGGCGTTCAGGGCCTGGGTGACCTCGTGGTTTTCCTCATGGGTCGTGGAGACCATGCGGGTAAAAACAATATAAATAATCGCCACGGTGACGAGCAGCAGGATATATCTCATGCCTCTTTAGAGAGCAGCCTTCAAGCCACGCCGACCGCCTACTTGCATGAAAATTACTCTGTTGCACTACACTTCCGCCCCGGCGGTGGGGGGGGTGGAGACGATCCTTGCGGAGCACTCCCGGCTTTTTGCGGCGCACGGGCACGAGGTGGAGGTGATTTGCGGCGAGGGGGCCGTGGGTTCAAATCCTGCCGTCAGCGTCGTGCTGGCGCCGGAGATGCAATGGAACCATCCGTTGATGCTGCGGGCGCAGCGGGAGATCAGCGTTGATCGCTTTGGTGAAAATTTTGCGGCATTGAAGAACGCGCTCGTGGAAAGACTTGGGGGACTCTTCGAAGGCCGGGACGTCGTTTTCCTGCACAATGTGCTCACGATGCCTTTCCAACTGGGGCTCACCGAGGCGCTCTGGGAGCTGGCGGACCGGCCGGGCGGACCGCGGTTCGTGGCGTGGGTGCATGACCTTCCGGCGGCCAACCCCGATTGGGCCTACCGGCATCTTCTCGCGCGGGAGCCGTGGGCGAAGCTGGCGCGGCGTCACCCGCGTATCGAGTATGTGGCGGTGTCGGAGTTGCGGCGGGCGGAATTCGCGGCGCTCACGGGGAGCGACCCGCGCGGGTGCCGGGTGGTGCCAAACGGCATCGACCCTGTGGCCCAACTCGGCCTCACGGAAAACGTGGCGGCGCTCGCGGCGGAGCGGGCGCTGCTGGAGCGCGACATCGTGCTGATCCACCCGGCCCGCATCCT
>DASZPK010000413.1:0-3599 GCA_035550335.1 Chthoniobacteraceae bacterium
CGGCGGCGATGCCAACGGCCCGGCGAAGGAGGAGGCCGTGTGGGAGGCTTTGAAAACGTGCTACGACCCGGAGATCCCGGTGAACATCGTCGACCTCGGCCTCGTTTACGATTGCAGGATCGCGCCCGGCGAAAAGGGCAGCCAGGTCACCGTGAAAATGACCCTCACCGCCCCCGGCTGCGGCATGGGCCCCGTGCTCGCACGCGAGGCCGAGGAGAAAATCACCGCGCTCCCCGGCGTGGCCTCGGCAAGCGTGGAACTCGTGTGGGACCCGCCATGGTCGCCCGACCGCATTTCCGCCGAGGGACGCGAACGCCTCGGGATGGTGTGATTTCCTAAAATCCCGCCCTCAACGCGACACCTCCTGCACCACGTGGGTGAACACCTCGTACAATTCGTCGCGGAAATGCGCTTCGTCGTCCACGTCCTTGCGGAAATAATCGTACGACGGGCGCGCGTCAAAATCGGCGATGTCGCCCCGCGTGGCGGCGCGCAGGTCCGCGAAGAACCCGCGTAGCACCGCCTGGCGGTCCGTCGCGCTCGCGGTGGCGCTCAATTGGTCCAGCGATTTCATGAAGTTGCGCACCACCCGCGTCATCGTTGTGCTCTTGTAGTTCGAGGGGGAGATGCCACCCCTTTCCATGTCGTTGAACATCGTGATGAAATCCTCGCTCAGGTCCTCGATGGCCGAGACCTGCTGCGACTCGGCGAAGAATATGCGCCAGTCGATCACCTGCCATTGTTTGACATTGTCGATACGATAGCCAAAGCGCCGGGTCTCGATGACCACCCTGCCGCCACCGCCCGCGGGGCCGCCGCTGCCGGGGGGGCCGCTGCCTGGCGGCGCATTGTTCCCGGGCGCGCCGTTGTCCCCCTCGGCGCGCACTTTGCGCTGCATGAGGTAGGTCGCCACGCCGATCACCTTGCCGCTGGCCTCATGGATGATGGGGCTGCCGCTGTTCCCCTTCACGAACGGCGCGTCCACCTCGATCAAATTCGGCCCGAGGCCCACGATTTTCCCCTCCACGGGATGCACGACCTGCGCCCCCTCGGCGTTGCCGGGTATCATCACCGCGTCGCCGATCTTGACGGCGCTGTCGAGCGACGCCATCACCTCGAACGCCTTGGGCGGCGGGGCGCCGGCTGGGACGGCGATCTGCATTTTCACGATGTCGTGATCGACCGCCACCGCGCTCGCGCCCGCGGTGTACCCGGTTCCATCCAGGCTGGTAAGCTTCACGCCGTAATTGTCGGCGAGGACGTGCGCGTTCGTGACGACATAAAATTTCCCGTCCTCCATCTTGCACAGGAACCCGCTCCCCACGCCCTTGTTCCCCTCCACCATCACGAGCGCGTTGTGGTAATCCTTCACGATCTGCGCGGCTTGGTCGGAAACCCGCGCCTCGGGGTCGATGGCGGAGACGCTGTTCGATGCCGGTGCCTGGGCCGCCCCCGGGGCTGCGCCGGGCGGTTGTGCCGCGCCGGGAGCGCCGCCGGCCGCCGCGATGGGCTGCGCCGGGGGGCCATCGGGCGGATTGAAGGATTTGATGATGGTCTCCATTTCGGCGTTCGAACCGGCATTATTCGCGGGGCGCGACGTATAGAGGGCGTAACGCGCCTCGGGGCTGCCTCCCATCAAGGCGGTGTAAGTGAAGATGCGCTCATCGCCGGCCGTATTTTTGGCGGTGACCTCGATGGTGACCGTGAATTTGTTCCCCGGCGTCGTGCCATTGGTGGTCTGCTCCGCCGAGGGCACGTATCCCTGCGCTATGATGCTCTGCAGGAACCCGGCCGACTCGGACTCGATCCCCATCGCGCCCCCATTCGCGAGCGTGGGGCCGTACGCTTTGAAGTGGGTGACGACCACCCGGACCATCGACGCGTAAGTCTCAACGCCGTTCCACGCGGAATACAACAGCGCCACGGCCTTCGGGTCGTTGTTGGGCGTGGTAACAACGGCGCCGGGCGTGTAGGGCGTATCGGCATTTTGCACCGTCACCTTCCATTCATTGGGAATCACGAGCAGCGGGCCGGCGGGAGCGGCTGGTTGCGCTGCGGGTGCAGCAGCACCTGGCGGCTGGGCTACCCCACCCGGGGGTTGCGCGGCGGGGGCGGCCGGCGCGGGCGCCGGAGTCGAGGGCGCAAGCTGCTGGGCGCGCAAAGTGGCCGAGGACAAGAGCGCTACTCCCGCCGCGATCGCGGCTGATCCGTACAGGCAGTGAAATATTTTCATAAAGTTTGCTCTCCTCTTGAAATCTCCGGCTGGGGCCAAGCCGTCCCTCCGGGCACGGCTTTGTGCGCAAAAAGATTTATGCCACAAGCCGGGGTCGCGGACAAGACGGATTTGGACGACCCGCGGGCGTCTTGGAGCAGGGAAAAATCGTTACCGCGCGTTCCCGATTACAAGCGACGCGTTGAGATGCCCTTGGTGGCGGTGGGCGCTTAGGTCCACGCCGCGGGCGAGCGCGATCTGTTTTCCGAAGGGGCCGGTGGCGCGGCTGCCGATGACGACCTTTTGTTTACGGTCGTTTAACGTGTACAGATTGCCCGCGGGATCCATTTGCACGCCGGGGAACGCGACGGTGTAAGTCTTGAAATCCGACGGCGGGGTGGTGTCCGTGTAGGTGATGCGCGAGTAAGTCACATCGAGATATAACATCCCGTCGCGCTCGCTCCACCGCAGCGCCTGGCCGACTTTGTCGTTGAAGCCGACTTCCCACGTGGCGGGATGGTCGGGGCTGGTGATGCGCAACGCGGGTCCCGCATCCGCGCCCGGGCCGGCCTGCAACGGGCCGATTGCCGCGGCCATGAGCAACGCAAACAGCAGTCTCATTTTCATAGTCAGTCTCCTCCCTTGAAAACTCGCGCCGGGGGCGAAAAGTGTCAAGGCGCGCCGCCTCGCGGGAACGCCACTATTTTTACACGCGAAAGACAGTCGCTTTCGTTGCGAAATACGAAGTAAAATGCCTGTTTCCGCTTTCGAGAGGCCGTTTGAATGAGGAATTTTTAATTTTGGATTCATTGCCTCTTGATGGAAGGAAACTTAGATGGAGCCCGTGATATGAGAGTCCTGCTGGTTGAAGATGAAGACAAGGTCGCCCGCTTTGTGACGCTCGGGCTGAAGGCCGAGCGCTACGTGGTGGATCGCGTGGCCGACGGGACCAGCGGGCTGGATTACGCGCTGGCGAACGAATACGACCTGCTCATCGTCGACTTGATGCTGCCCGGCCTCAGCGGGACCGAGTTAATCAGGAAAGTCCGTCTCAAAAACGAAAGCGTGCCGATCATCGTGCTCACGGCGCGCGACGCGGTGGACGACAAGGTGAAAAATTTCGAGGCGGGCGCGGACGATTATCTCACGAAGCCGTTTGCTTTCGCCGAGTTATTGATCCGCATCAAGGCGCTCCTCCGCCGCGGCCCGGTCAACCGCTCCAACACCATCCACGTGGGCGACCTCGAGATAGACCGGGTGACCCATCACGTGAAGCGGAACAACGCCCCGATCAAGCTCACCTCGAAGGAATACGGGCTGCTCGAGTATCTCGCGATCAACGCGGGCCGCGTGGTTTCGCGGACGATGATCATCGAGCACGTGTGGG
>DASZPK010000414.1:0-2919 GCA_035550335.1 Chthoniobacteraceae bacterium
AGGATAAAAACGCGCCGCTCGTTTTCAATTTCGGCATGGGCGCCGTCGGCATCTTCCGCGAGTACGAGTATTTCAAGCGGTTGCTCGCGGATGGATACAAGCCGCAGCGCGTTGGCATCGAGATTTTCGCGGCGGACGTCAGCCACGAGCTCTTTGCCACGAGGGACGGGCAGTTCCTGGTGACGCGCGCGCGATGGGGGGAACTCGACGACTATCGCCGCTACAGCGAGGTGCCGCCGGACCTCGAGGAAATCTGGAAGGAATCCCGCTGGAACCCGCTTTACCGCTACGGAATGACGATGCCGCACCAGACGCTCTCCTGGCGTCTCATCCCGCTCCCCGGCATCCGGCGCATGGAGCAAATGCCCTACGACCCGTGGGGCTGGGTATTGATGGAAAACACCACGCCCGAGGCCGAATACCGCGAGCTTTTCCCGCGTGTGAAGGATTATTACCAAGGCTATTTCAAGGACTTCCACATCCCGCCCAAGACCGATCTCGCGCTGCGGGCGTTCCTCGACCTGTGCCGCGACCGGGGCATCCGGCCGTTTTTCCTCGAGATGCCGGAGAGCGAGGATTTCCGCGCCATGCACACGGCCGAGGGTGATAGCCAACTCGACGCGTGGCTTTCCGCGATCCGCAAAGAATATGACAACGTGCCGCTCATCGACGCCTCGAAATGGATCGGGCGCGCCGGGTTCACCGACGGCCATCATCTTAATGGCGAGGGCGCGGCGGAGTTTACCCGGCGATTCGGCGAGGCGATGCCCGCCCTCGAGCAATGACCTCCCGCTTCGCGAAATACCGCCGCCGCGGCATCGCCGGCCTGCTCTGGTTCACAGGCCTGCTCGTTTCGCTGTATTTTTATTGGTGGGTGATGGCGAATCATGGCATCCCCGATTTCTTTGATCCGCCCTACGGCATGAAGCGCGAGCGCCTGAGGCAGCGAGTCGCCGAATATCCCGGCCACCCGCTCTGGCTCGTGATGGGCACTTCGCGCGTCGTCTTCGGTTTCAAGGCCGATGTGATGGAAGACCGCCTGCGCGCCGGCAAGGATGCCCCGCTCGTTTTCAATTTCGGCTTGAGCGGCGTCGGTCTTTTCCGCGAGTACATTTATTTCAAGCGGCTGCTCGACGACGGCTTCACGCCGCAGCGCGTGGGCATCGAGATTTTCGCGCCCGACCTCTCGCAGGAGATGTTCGCCACATCGAGCACGCCGTCGCTCATCGTGCGCGCGCGCAAAAACGAAATCGACGATTATCTCCGCTACAGCAGCACGCCGCCCGATTTCGCCGGCATCTGGCGCAGCTCGCGCCTGAACCCCGCGTCCAGCTACGGGATGCTATTGGCCCACCAGACGCGCAACTGGCTGCTGATCCCCGGCGGGGGCCGGCTCGAGGGCAATGTGTTCGACGGATGGGGCTGGGTCCGCATGGACGATGTGACGCCGCAGGAATACCGCGTGGAATTTGCCGCAGCCAGGCAACGCTACGAGGGGGATTTGCAAAATTTCACCATCACCACGAACGCCGATCTGATCCTCCGCAAATTCCTCGATCTCTGCTGCGACAAGGGCATCCCCGCGTTCCTGTTCGAGATGCCCTCCGGCGACGATTTCCGCGCGCTGCACACTGCGAAGGGCGACGCGGAGATCGCCGCGTGGCTCAAGAAAATCCATGACGACTACGAGACCCAATACCATTTCAGCGTCCCGCTGATCGACGCTTCAAAATGGATCCCGCAATCCGGCTTCACCGACGGCCATCACCTGAACCTCGCCGGGGCGACGGAGTTTTCCAACCGTTTCGCCGGTGAATTGGACAAGCTCCGCGCCTCGCCTACCCCGTGAAATCCTCGTCGTCCAGAAGGTTGAAATTCCGCCGCACCGGCATCCGGGCCTTGTTTTGGTTCGCGGGCGTCTCTGTTTTACTTTTTTTATACTGGCTAGTGATGGCGAATCGCGTGATCCACGATTTCTTCGATCCGCAATACGTGATGAAATACGAGGCGCTGCGCGCGCGCATCCGCGAAAATCCCGGGCGCCCGCTCTGGCTCGTGATGGGCTCCTCGCGAGTCGAGCGCGGCTTGCGACCGGAGCTGCTCAACGGCGCGCAAGGGGATGCGAACGCGCCGATGGTTTACAATTTCGGTCTGGGCGGCGCGAGTCTCTTCCGCGAATTCATGTGCCTGCGCCGCGTGCTCGAGTCGGGCATCCAGCCGCGCGTCGTCGGCATCGAACTTCTCGGCGCGGCGTTGAGCAGCGATGTCTTCGACGAATCCGGCTCGCCGATCCTCCTCATCCGCGCCCGCAAGGACGAGCTGCCCGATTATATCAAACACGGCGCGGACCCCGGCGTGCTGCTTCCCACGTGGCGCGAGTCGCGCTGGAATCCGTTTTACGAATTCGGCATGCGCATGCCCAAACAGACCCTCGCATGGAGGCTCATTCCCCTCCCCGGCATGCGCCGCATCGAGGGCGTTCCCTACAACAAATGGGGATGGTATCCCGAGCCGCCCGCGCCCATCCCGGAATCCGATTACCAGCGGGCATTCGCAATCGCGAAATCGCAATTCGCAAACCGCTTCGACAATTTCCAAATCTCTTCCAAATCCGACTTCCCCTTGCGTGCGATGCTCGACCTTTGCAAGGCGCGCGGCATCACCGTCTTCCTGCTGAAGATGCCCGAAGACAATGATTTTCGTTCGTTTTACACCCCGGAGGCCGACGCCCGCATCGCCGCCTACATCCAGCAAATCCAGCGCGACTATCCCCCCGCCCCGCTCATCGACGCCACCACGTGGATTCCCAAGGAAGGTTTCACCGACGGCCACCACCTGAACGCCACCGGCGCGGAAGCCTTCACCCACCGCTTCGGGGAAGAGTTGTTCAAAACCGTCGAAGCAAAAAGCGCGCAGTAA
>DASZPK010000415.1:0-4533 GCA_035550335.1 Chthoniobacteraceae bacterium
GCACGGCGCGCGACCGCCGCACGGGGCGAAAATGCGGGCGGAATGATTTGACCGTTGGAAGTTCCTCGCGCAGGATTTTTGCGAAAAGGCACCCGGCATCGCAATGGACTCCGAATCTCTGCTTCATCTCTCCACAGTCTCCGTCACATTCGGCGTGTTTCTGGCAGGCGCCGGGGGATTGGGGCTCTATTTTTACAACAACCGGCGGGGAGGGGCGGACCCAAAGCGCAGTTCCATCGAGACGGAGCTCCGCGTTCAAGTTGCGAAACTGCAAAAATCCAACGACGAATTGCGCCGGCAACTCGAACTGGCGAAACCCGCAGCCACGCCCGTGGGCGGTCCCGGGCAGATCCCGGCCGGGCAGCGTCCGCAGCCGGTCCCGGTAAAGACGGCGCCGCCTGCGCTCAAGGGCTGGGCCGGCGAGACGATGCTCGAGGAAATGATCGAGTCATCCAATGCCCTGGACCAAGCGGAGCCCGCGCAGCAGCGAAATCTCAGCGACCGGCAGCGCATCGCCATCACGGGCATCCTGCGCAAATACGCGGGGAGAACGATCGCGATTCATTCCGTTGCCAGGGATGACCTCGGCTTCAATTTTGCCTGGGCGTTGAAGGCCGCGTTCGTCGAAGCGGGATGGCGCGTCGAGGGGGTGGAGCAGGTGGATTATGCCAATCCGCCGGCGGGGTTGTTCATCACCTCGGGGCCATCCACCGCGCCGGAGGAGGCCATCATCCCCCACGATGCGCTGACGACCGCCGGCTTTGCCGTTTCGCGGTGTGTCGATTCCAATCTCAAAGGCGAGAAAACGGTGTTGCTCGTCGGCGTGGCCGCAAAATAGCCGGGCAACGCCTGGAATTTTCCGCGGAGCGCGAGCACGGGGGACTCGATGAATTTCCATGACAGATGCGCCAGCAGGATTGTGCACGGCATGAGCAGCACGATCCGGTAATCGGAATGGAGCACCGCCTGCACGGCGGGGAATTTTGGGATCAGAAGTTCCGTGAATTCGTGGAGCAGGAAAATCGAGTAGCTCATTCTTCCCACGTGCGCGAGAAAGCGGTTTTCGAAAATCATTCGTGCCGGCCCGGACCGCGCGGGGACAGTCATGACGCGCTCGATGAAATGGATGAATGCCAGCGACGCGATCAATCCGGCATAAAGCGTGAATCCCGGCGGCACGCAGCCGAAAAATTTGCAGGCGAGCAGCGCCACGAATACCGGGGCGCAGACCTTCCCCGTCCACCACCGGATGCGTGCCATCGCGGCGTCGCCCGGGACCTTTGCCGCGCACAACGAAAGAAGCGCGCCCGCGCCAAGCGCATTGAAGGAGGAGATGGGTACCACAAACCAATACAGCGGCGACAGATTGAAAATCTCGCAGCCCAGGTCATAAGCGAGACCCAGCGCAATTGTTCCCAAGGCCAGGGGCAGCAGGCGTTTCCGCGGGAACCAAAGCACGAGCGCCGGCCAGAGCAGATAGAATTGCTCGAGCGACGAGAGTGACCAAAGGTGGGAAAAACGCCCAGGCCATTCGCCGGTGGCAGCCAGCCGCACGTTCGACAGGAAGGCGGCGTTCCACCAGAACGATGCGCGCGCGAAGTCGGTGCCGGCTACGAGCGTCACCGCCAGCACGAAATAGTAAAGCGGCCAGATGCGCATCCAGCGCCGAAAGTAAAATGTCCGCAGGCATTCGCCGCGCCGCATTTGGCCGGCCTCGAGCTTGTCCTTGAATCGCAGCAGCGAGTTGGTCGCAAAAAAACTGCTCAGCACAAAAAACAGCGTGACCCCAAATCCCGCGAGAAAGAATTTCTCCGAATAAAAGTGGTGGATCATCACGATCCCCACTGCAAACGCCCGTAACACATCCACTCCCGCAAAACGCCCTGTATTTTCCCTCATCGACCTCCTTGGTTTCCCTGATTGATTGATTCAACTGCTGCCATGATTCGTCCCTGACATGGCGCTGGGATGGGTTTATCACGCAAGGCGTTTCGCGTGCAAGCAATAACGAAAAATCCGCGGCTTTTTCCATTCGCCCGACAACGCCGGCGCACCAATTCACAAAAAATGTTGAGCCGCGGCGTCGTTTATTTGATTCTGTGTGGGCAGTTCAAATCACTCCCATTCCATCCCCACCCAAGCATTTATGAAATCACCCATCAAAGTCGCAGTCACCGGCGCGGCCGGACAAATCGGTTACTCCCTCCTTTTTCGCATCGCCTCGGGCACGCTCTTCGGGCCGGACCAGCCGGTCGTGCTGCATCTCATCGAGATCGAGCCGGCGCTCAAGGCGCTCAACGGCGTGGTGATGGAACTGAACGACTGCGCATTCCCGCTGCTGAAAGGGATCGTGCCGACCGCGAACCTCGATGAAGGTTTCAAGGGCATCAATTGGGCGCTGCTCGTGGGCAGTGTGCCGCGCAAGGCCGGCATGGAACGCGGCGACCTGCTCGGCATCAACGGCAAAATCTTCATCGGCCAGGGCAAGGCTATCGAGAAAAACGCCTCGCAAGACGCCCGCATCCTCGTGGTGGGCAATCCGTGCAACACCAATTGCTTCATCGCGATGAACAACGCCAGGGGCGTCCCTTCCGACCGCTGGTTCGCGATGACGCGCCTCGACGAAAACCGGGCGAAATCGCAGCTCGCCCAAAAGGCGGGCGTGGATGTCACCAGCGTGACGAACATGGCGATCTGGGGCAACCATTCCGCGACGCAGTATCCCGATTTTTACAACGCGAAGATCGGCGGCAAGGCGGCCAACGAGGTGATCGCCGACCAGGAATGGCTGAAAACAACGTTTATATCAACCGTCCAAAAGCGCGGCGCGGCGATCATCGAGGCGCGCGGACTTTCCTCGGCGGCCTCGGCGGCGAACGCGGCCGCGGACACGGTGGCAACGCTCCACAACGGCACGGCCCCCGGCGACTGGACCAGCGTGGCGGTCTGCTCCGACGGCTCCTACGGAATTGAAAAGGGCCTCATCTGCTCCTTCCCCGTCCGCACGGATGGAAAGAAATGGGAGATCGTGCAAGGCGTGCCGGTGAACGAATTCAGCCGCGGCAAAATCGACGCGACCGTGAAGGAACTCCAGGAGGAGAAAGCGCTCGTCGCGAACCTGATTGGCGGCTGACCACCCGCCCGCGCTTTAACGCCCCAGCAGCGTCCGGAGAAATACCGGGTCGGAAAACTTCGCGTTCTCGCCCTGGCGAACGATGATGAGATCGAGCGAGGGGATCACGTACATCCGCTGGTAGCTCGAGCCGAGCGCCACGAACATGTCGGAGGGCACGCCCTTGGCGACGCAGACGTTATTCCAATCCTCCTGCTGCCATTTTTTCTCGAGTGTGTCCTCGATGTCGGGATCGCGCGAACCGGGAAAAGCAGCCTCGCGGTTCAGCCAAAGGCCCAGGCCGAACGCCGGGTTTACCCGCGTGCCGTGGAAACATTCGGCCATGAGCGCGGCGGGAATGATCTCGCGGCCATGATACGTGCCGTTGTGCAACAGCAGCACACCAAACCGCACCCAGTCGCGGGCGGTGAGCTTGAAGCCGGTCGCCACGAGCGGATTGCCCGCCGGATCCTCCTTGTGCTCGACCGGGCCGATGCCGATCGGATCGAGGACCTTGCGAACGAGAAATTTGTAAGGCGTGGCGCCTTGCGCGGCCAGCTTCCTGCGGAGCAACTCCACCATGACCTGCCCATGGCTCGGGCCGTAAGTAAACGCGGAGCCAGGCTTCGCGACCAGCGGCACGCGAATCGCATACGCATCGCGGTCGGGGAAACGGTCCTGGTGCAGCGCGAACGCGGGGTCGAGACCGTCGGTGAAATTCATCAACTGCCGGATCGTGATATTGCGCTTGCGCGGGTCGTCGCGCCACTCGGTGATCGTGTCGGAAACGCGGTCATCGAGCGTGAGCAACCCCTGGTTCGCGGCGACGAGCATCGCCGCCACCCAGAAACTTTTCGTGCCACTGTAAATCTTGTGCGTGTCGCCGCGGCCGGTCCCGTTCTCGTAATCCTCGAAAATGATTTTGTCGTGTTGCATCACGAGCAGCGAATAGCCGCGGCGCGCCGACGAATATCCCGCCGCGGCGCGCAGGCTCCCCGGCGTGATATCCGCACGGGCGCAGGCGCCAATGGCGATGCACAAAAGAAATATGTGAAGCTTTGTCATGCAGGAAAAGGGATTTGCGTGTTGTCGCCCGCGAGAACACGCCGGGCCTGCTCGATGGCGGCATCGACATTGCCACAGATTTTATGCAGCCCGATCCTGTCCACAAAACCGGATTTGAAAAGCACCTCCATCGGCTGAGGCTGCAATCCGCTGAAAAAAATGCGCACCCCCAGGCGGTGGAATTTCTTCACCATGATCTCCAACGCACGCAATCCCGTGGCATCCATGGCCGGGACGTGACTCATCCGGAAGATCACCACGCGCGGCATGCCCGCATAGCATGCAATCGCGTTCTCCAGCTTCTCCGCCGCGCCGAAAAAGAACGGGCCCTCAATGCGATAGATCACCACCTCCTC
>DASZPK010000416.1:0-8448 GCA_035550335.1 Chthoniobacteraceae bacterium
CTTCATTTACTGTCGAAAACCCTTTTCTCTGGATGACAAAAGCTGATGTTGTCGAAAAAATAGTGAAAGCTTCTTGCGGAGAGTTAATAGCGGCGTCAACCAGTTGTGCCCACACTTGGGAGCGCACGAAGGAATACACGCACTGTGGCACGTGTTCTCAATGTATCGACAGAAGATTGGCAATCGCCAGTGTAGGAGCAGAGAGATTTGATCCGGCAAAACATTATCGCCGAAACATTTTCGTTGCGGATCGACCCGCCGATGATGACAAAATGATGCTCGCTGCATACCTCGCACGTGCCGATGAACTCAATAAAATATCGGACATCGCGGGCTTCATCGAGATATTCCCTGAGATTGTTGGGGCTTTCCCGTTTATTCCTGGAGGAGCCAATAAAGTTGCGTCGCAATTATTCGACCTTTATAAGCGGCATGGACGAGAGGTTAATATCGCTCTCACGTCTACAATTAAATCATATTCTAATTACCTTGTTGATGGCACATTAGGAGGAGGATGTTTGCTTTGGACGCTTGTAAGAAAAGGTGAAAGTAACTCGGTGTCGAAAAGTCCCGCAAAGTTAGAGAGCAACCATGTTCTTTATCGAGGCGCAGATTGGGTGATCACTTACAATGGCCTCGATGTATCCGTGAAAAATATTCTCGGCATGCATTATTTGGCATTTTTACTAAGACATCCCGGAACGGAGGTTAGTCATAGCGATATTTATTCTGCCGTTTTCCCGCCTGACGATCCCACAGCGGTTACTGAGATACTAAAAAGCGGAATAACAAAGGGCATCCCCATGGTGGACACGAAAACAATCGAAGATGTCAAATCTGCTATTCCGGATTGCTTGGCGAAGAAAGACGCAATGCAGTCCGCTGGGAATTTCAAGGGAGTTGAAATTTTGGAAGAGCAAATTGATAGATTGCAAAATTACTTGGCGGCAGTCTGTAAAAAGGGTGGTGGTTCGCGTGTGGTGAAAGGAAGACATCAAGCCATGCGTGTTTCAGTCCTGAACGCACTCAAATTGGCTAAAAAGAAAATTGGCGCAACAGAGAGAGGACGCACACTCCTCGATCATTTAAAATCGTCAATTCAACCGGGGTCTCCGGGTCATCTGGTATACAAACCACCACAAAGCGTAGACTGGACATTCGAAATCCCGACAAAAAACGGGCTGTAACGCAAAAAATTACAGCCTGTAACGCGCAAAATAACGCCTTGGAGAAAAGTACTATCCAAGGCTATGCAAAATCCAGAACAACTACAGACTTGTCGACCTGAAGGCGACAGCCGTTTTTTTCAACTATTGCAGCTTTCACAAGAGGGGGATGAAGCTGCGATTGCTGATTTGTGGCACGAATTTTCGTTCGATTTCTTTAAGAAGGCTGAAAGACAGACGACAATTGATGGTTCTTCTTCGGTCCTATTTGTTCTCAAATCGGCTGCATCACAAACGTCACCGTCCCGTTCCCCGGGATCGTGTATTTCACGAACTGCCCGGCGCGCCAGATGCGCGTGAACATCGGGTGGTCCTCCATGTTCAGCACCACCACGGCGATTTTGCCGTCGGGGTTCAGGAAGGCGGTGGCGATGAGGTCGTCCTCGGTCGATGTGCAGGCGATCCGCTTCGCGCCGGGGCGGATGAACCGCGTAAACTGCCCGAACGCGTAATGCGCGGGGTGATAGCTGAGTTCGCCGGTGTCGGTGTTGCCGTTGACGATGGTGCTGCCGCCGATGCCGGGGGCGATGCCGGCGTCGCGCGGGCCGTTCTCCTGGTCGAGGACCAGGTTCCACACGCTCCAGCCTTCGGCCCAGTTGTTGAGGTCCATGATGACGCTGCGCGAGAGTTTCTCGGCCGATTCCCAATTGCTGCTGATGCCGCTCTCGCTGTATAACAGGTGTTTATCGGGGAAGGCGTCGTGCACCTGGCGGACGTTGTCGAAATGGTCGCCGACGTACCAGGGGTAGGCCGCGCCCCAGATGTATTTCGACGCCTCCGGGTCGTCGTACGCCGGCTGCACGCGCTCGTAGATGAGCCCGCGGTTGTGGTCCCAGATCATCACCTTCACGTCGCCGAGGCCCGCCTTGTGGAGCGCGGGGCCGAGGTTGTTTTTCACGAAATCCCGCTCCTCCTCCGGGGTGTAGATGCACGATTCCCAGGTCTGCGTGGCGAGCGCCTCGTTCTGCACCGTCACGCCCCAGATCGGGATCTTCTCGGCGGCGTAGGCCTGGATGTATTTCACGAAATAATCGGCCCATGCCTGGTAGCAATCGGGCTTCAGCTTGCCGCCGTCGATCATCGAGCCGTTCGTCTTCATCCACCCCGGCGGACTCCACGGCGACGCGAAGATCTTCAACTCCCCGCCCGAGGCCTTGATCGCGCGCTGGATCATGGGGATGCGGTTCTTTTTGTCGTGCTCGATGGAGAAATGCGTCAGTTCCTTGTCGCCCGGCGTATCGTCGTAGCTGTAAGGCTCCGCCGCGAAATCGCAGCTATGGATCGTGGTGCGGCAGAGCGTGTAGCAATTGCTCGTCGCAGGGTCGGTGCCGAAGCAGGCCTTGATGAGCCGCTCCTGCGCCTCCGCCGGCAGCTTCCCGAAGACATCGGCCGCCGAATCCGTGAACGCCGCGCCGAACCCGACGATCGTCTGGAACGTATGCTTGTCGTCGATCATGATCGTCGGGATGTGCTCATCCAAATTCGGCAGTGGCGCGAACGCGCAGAAGCCGTGGTCGGCGAGGAGTTCCTCCGCGGCCGCCTTCGGAGCGGGATAAGCGCCCGGCGCATAAGGCGCTGCCGCCTCGGCTGGGGCGGTGACATAGACGCGCGCCTCGCGGTATTCATGATCGGCGGCGAAGGCGAGGCGTGGGAGGGCTGACGCGAGCAAGAGAAGCGCACGGAGTTTCATAGGGGGAGCGGAAGTGTATTCACGCGGCGCGGCGCGCACAATTCAAAACGGCGAAGCCGGCTCCTGTTCCTCCTGGTTCCGCAACTCCATTGCGGAACCCACTTGTCCTGGCAACTCCATTGCCTCTAACGATGCGCCGCTCCAGCGCAATAGAGTTGCGCAGACATGTGCGTGACGAAATGGAGTTTCGTCACGAGGGAAAGGACGGAAAGGTGGGCGAGAGCGCCCTACCCCGCGGATGCGTATTTCGCTTCCTTCGCCTGCTTGCGGATCGCTTCAAACAGCTTGTTGATCGCGATCTGGTTCGCTTTCGCGGAGAGCCACCCAGGCAGCGCGCCGCCGCTGTCGGTGTAAATGAAATACGTTGCCTTGGTGGTGTTGCTGCCGCCGGGCTCGATGAGCCAGCTCCCCTCGTTGATCTTCACCCGGAGCACATCGGCCTTCTCGGCGGGGCCCTGCGCGTTGTCCACTTCCCACCGCGTGAAATAAGCCGGACCCGCGGGCGACGATTTCGTCTCGTGGGTGACCTTGATGCTATAATCGCGGTCGGTGCAGAAGGGCGGTGAGATGCGCTGGTAGGTAAACATCGTATTCCCCTCGCGCTTGATCACCTTGCACTCGGAAATGTAGGGCATGAAATGGGTGTAATTGTCCACATCGTCGAGCACCGCCTCGATCACCTTCGGGCTCGCGGCCACGGTGCCGACGGCCTTGTATTCCTTGATGTCGCCGCCGGGATGCACGCGGCTGTAAATCGAGACGTCGTTGCCCTGGCTGATGAGCGACCACTCGCCACCCGCTGCCGCCGGTTCCCCGGCGACGACATGCCGCACCGGTATCAGTAAAAAGGTCATGATCCCCGCGAGCCAAAGCGGGGCGTATCTGGGGTGGAGATAAAGCACGGCTACCCCTTCCATCGCGGATTTTATGGCGAAAGCAAAGGAAACTTTTAAAAAAATTCATGCGCGGAAAGCGGGGCTTATGGAGTGGCAACTCCAGCTTCGATTCCACGATGTGGCTGCGGGCGACGTCGTGTAAGGAAGCTGGAGCTTCGAAGACAAGTGCGTTCCCAGGCTGGAGCCTGGGAACGAGGAGGCGGGCGCGGGGCGCGCCTACATGAGCTTCGCGCCGACTTCGGCCAAGGGGCTGCGTTCACCTTTGTTTAAACAAATGTGGGCAGTGATGGGCTGGCCTTTGAGGCGGTTGCGGGTGTAGACGAGGCCGTTGCTGCGGCTATCGACATACGGGTTATCGATCTGGCCGGGATCGCCTATGAGCACTAATTTGGACCCCTTGGACATGCGCGTCACTATGGTCTTGGCTTCGAGGGGGGTGAGCTGTTGCGATTCGTCGAGGACGAAGAAGCGGCGGGGGATGCTGCGGCCGCGGATGTAGCAGAGGGCTTCGATTTCGACGAGGCCTTGCTCGATGAGGAGTTCGTGCGGGCGGCGGACGGCGGGTGCGCCGTTGCCATTTCCATTGCCGCCGTTGTGATGCGGGGGTGGTTGCTGCAAGGCGCCGCCGTGTTTTTTGCGTTTGGATTTGCCTTGCTGCTGGTGGGCGTGGCCGTTGCCGTTGGCGTGGAGGCCGGGCGGGGGCATGAGGACTTCGAAGGCGTCGTAGATGGGCTGGAGCCAGGGGCGCATTTTTTCCTCGAGGCTGCCGGGGAGGAAGCCCAGGGTGTCGCCCATGGCTACGACGGGGCGGCTGACGGTGAGGCCGTAGTATTGGCGGGCAAAAACGCAGTGGAGGCCGGCGGCGACGGCGAGGAGGGTTTTGCCGGTGCCGGCCTGACCGTAGCAGGTGACGAGCGAGATGCTGGGGTCGAGCAGGGCATCGATGAGGCATTGCTGGCCGAGGTTGGCGGGGTGGATGTCGAGCCCGCGCGGGATGTGGAGCGAATCGGGGACCTGGAGGCGCTTGAATTTCTGGCCGGCGAAAAAGCGGGCGGGCATGGTCTTGCGCTCATCGGCGCGGAGGAGGACGTATTCGTTGTAGGCGAGGCCGGCGATGCGGGCTTCCTCGAGCTCGAGTTCGCCGGAGCTGGCGAAGCGCTGGAGCTCGTGCGGGGTGACCTCGATGCAGCGGAGATCGTAGCTCTCGACGTCCTTGGCTTCGACTTTGTCGTTCAAATAATCCTCGCATGGCACGCCGACGGCGAGGGCTTTGAGCTGCATGTTGAGGTCCTTGGTGACGAGGACGGCGGGGAGCTCGGGATGGGTCTCCTGGATGAGGAGGACGGTCTCGATGATGCGGTGGTCGACGCGTGCGGTGTCGGGGAAGAGTTGCTGGAAGCGGGCGATGCCGGGGGATTTGTTTTTCGCGGCGGGGTCGTTGATGGCGATGCGGATGGTGCCGCCGCCCTCGGTGGGCGCGCCGGTGGTGACCGCGCCGGGCTGGCCGGAGAAGATGCGGGAGAGTTCGCGATGGACGGCGCGGGCGTTGGCGCCGCGGTCGGAGGATTGCTCGCCTTTGAATTTGTCGAGTTCGCTCAGGACATCGACGGGTATCCACAGGTGGTTATCGGCGAACCGGTGGATGCTTGCGGGGTCATGAAGCAACACGTTCGTATCAAGAACGTAATTTTTCCCGGTGAGGGGGAGGGTGCGGGATTGCTTCAATTTTTTGCGCCGGGCGCGCGGCGGGGCTTCGACTTCTCCTATATGTCCAAAGAGGCCTTGCTGGTTTTGGGTTTCGAGGGTTTGAGGGATGTGCTGGTGCGAATCGAATTGGTTCATGGATTACTTACGGCGGGGAGGAAAGCGGGTGGCCCATTAAGGGTGACAAGGGTGAAGGAGACGGAGGGTTGGCGGAAGGAGCTTCCGGCACCGGGAGCTGACGACTGAGCGATCACCAATGAAGAATGATGACTGTCCAATGCTGCTAGAAGTAGCACGTTGCAAAGGGAAAGACAATGAACATCTTGCAAAATGATTGTAAATATTTTGTAACAATCGGGCGGGGCGAAGTGAAACTTCGGGGACAAGTGCGTTCCCAAGTGCAACTTGGGAACGAGGAAGCGTAAAACAAATGGATAACAAGAAGCGATGTGTTTGGTGTCCGGCTGATGATGCGGAATATGTGCGCTACCACGACGAGGAGTGGGGGGTGCCGGTGCATGATGACCGGCTGCTTTTTGAGATGCTGATTCTCGAGGGGGCGCAGGCGGGGTTGAGCTGGCGGACGATCCTGGCGCGGCGGGGGACTTACCGGAAGGCCTACGATAATTTCGATGCGAGGAAGATTGCGCGATACGATGCGCGGAAGGTGAAGGCGCTGATGGGGGACACGGGGATCATCCGGAACCGGCTGAAGGTGGCGGCGTCGATCGACAATGCGAGGGCGTTTCTCGCGGTGCGGGAGGAATTTGGGTCGTTCGACAAGTTCATCTGGGGGTTTACGGGCGGGAAGACGCTGGTGTCGCGGCCGAAGGGGCCGGGGGATTTTCAGGCGCGGACGGCGGAGTCGGATGCGATGAGCAAGGAATTGAAGAAGCGCGGGTTCCGGTTCGTGGGGTCAACGATCTGCCAGGCGTTCATGCAGGCGGTGGGGATGCGGGATGACCACATGGCGGGGTGTTTCCGGGCGGCGAAGCGGAAGGACTGAAGGGGCGAAAACGATTTCGGACTACGAGGCTTCGCGGAAACGTTTCATGAGGGCCAATATCTCCTCGCGGACTGCGAATTGCTCTTTGCGGAAGGCGGCGAGACGACGCGGGGGGAGAAGTTGCTTGCCGGCGGTTTTGGCGGCCGCCTCGATGGAGAGGTTAAGATAGCGCAGGGCGCGCTTGAGACAGGCGATGATGAAGCCGGGTTCGCGGAGATCGTCGTCGTAGCCGAGGCCGTCGAGGGCGCCGGCGAGTTTTGCGCCGAGTGTCTGGTAATTCACGACCATGTTGAGGAGGTCGGGATCACAGCCATCGGCGAGGAGTTTTTTGCGGTCGCAGTAACGCCAAATTTTCACGGCTTCGTCGAAAACGCGGCCGGTCAGCGGATGATATATGTCGCCCTCTTCGCCGCGCATCCAATCCTTGCCCTCGGTGACCGGGTTGGGTTCCAATGGGGAGGAATCGCACATGGCCTCCTGCTCGATGTCGCGGAAGGCGGAGCGATTCTCCTTATCCCAGCCCATCTCGCGGTCGATGATTTCGTCGAGATCGGGGTGGTCGAGATACTTTTCCATGAGGGCGGCAAGTTTGTCGGAGATGGCGTCGGATTCCTTGAGGAGTTTCTCGAACTGAAATTCATCGAGGGAGCGTCGTCCTCATCGGGGTCGAGATGAATGGCGGTGATGCCTTCGGTGATCTGCTCACAAAAGCCCTGGAGCGCCTGCGCGTTTTCCTCGAACTGACGGCGCTCGTCGTCGGGGGAAAGGGTCCATGCGGGCCCGGAGATCGTGATTTCGTAATCGACGCCCTCGATGACGACGCGGCCGTTTGTGCGGCTGTACCATTCGAGGTAGAGGGAGTTCGCCTTGTGCTCGGGGACGGGAAGGCCGAGTTTGGCGAGGCGCAGGGCTTCCTCGATGGGGACGTCGTACACGCGCACCTTTCGCGAGGCGGTGATATCACCGACAACGCCGCGTTGTATATTGTTTAACTTGATGTCGCCGGGCAACTGAATTGGCGCGGGGTTTTTGAATACGAGGGCGCAGCCAGCGAGGTCACGGTGGCAATTGCCGGAGAGGTGGAGGATGAGCGGTTTCGCGCAGCCCGCGAGCCAGATGCGGCCGGTGACGAGGCCGCGTTTGCGGTTGGAGAGTTCGCCCTTGACGATGTGTTCGTGGATGCGGAAAGCCATGCGGACTATTTAAGTCCCCTACCCGGTTACTTCGGGGTGGCGGGGAGGAAGAGGATGGTGTCGCCGTTGTCGGCGATGCCGGGGGAGCCTTTGGGGTCGAGGGGGAGTTGAATGGTGTTTTTCTGGCCGCCTGCGAAGTCGAGGATCAACTTGTAGCCGACGATTTTCCAGTGGCCGTGCAGTTCGGCGCGGCTGACGGTGGTGAAGGTGCCGTTTTTGTCGAAGATGTGGATGTTGGTCCAGCCGCCGTTGTTGCCCGAGACTTTCCATGGGCCGGAGATGAGCTTGGCGACGATGGCGTTTTTTGTGTCCTCGTCCATGGGGCCGGTGGGCGCGGGAGCGGAGAGGCCGGGAGACTGGCCTGGAGCCGGTGCTGCGTTGCCGGCGGCGAGGAGGTCGAGGCGCGTAGCGGTGACGGGTGCGCCGGAGTTGTCGGCGCCGGGGGTGGACTTTGGATCGAGGGGGAGGAAGAGGTAGTCTTTGTGGTTATCCTGGAAAGTGAGGGTGATCATGTCGTCGGTGAGTTTCCACTGGCCGTGCTCGTCGCCGTTGCCCTGTGTTGTGAATTTTCCGTCGCGGGCGAAGATGCGGACGCGGAAGTAATCGCGCCCGGTGATTTTCCATGGGGCGGCGATGAGGAGGGGGAGGACTGCGTCGCGCTGGGCGAGGGTGATGCCCGCGCCGCGCTCGCGGATGGTGGCGTGGAGGGTGGCGTCCTGGATGGCTTTGATAT
>DASZPK010000417.1:0-15104 GCA_035550335.1 Chthoniobacteraceae bacterium
CCAGCGGCTGCCGTACCACTCGCGGACCCGGTCGCGCACAGCGGATTCGCTCAGCTTGAACGCCAGCACGCTCTCGGGGCGGA
This sequence comes from Chthoniobacteraceae bacterium, assembly GCA_035550335.1. GTDB lineage: Bacteria > Verrucomicrobiota > Verrucomicrobiia > Chthoniobacterales > Chthoniobacteraceae > DASZPK01. Next base: position 84 of record DASZPK010000417.1, read on the forward strand.
TCGGCGCCTTCATCTGGTCCACCGGGATCAGCGCGGTCGACCCGCAAAAATCGCAGCGCTGCCCCACCCGCCCGGCATCAAACACGGTGATCGCCTGGCAGTTCTGGCATTTCACGGAAACTTTATCCGTCTGCCAGCCGCGCTGGTCGTCGGGAATGCTCCTCAGCGCCGTGACCAGGTCGTGCTCCTCGATCACGCCCGACGTGTCGATTTTCGCCGGCGACACCGTGCCGCAAAACGGGCACACGAGCGCCTGCCTGGCTGCGTTCCATTGCGCCTCGGCGCCGCACGACGGGCAGGAATATTTCGGCTTTGCGACAATCTCACTCACGCCGTTTTACAAAACATATAATGCCCGAAAAGAAAAGCCCGGTGTGCGCTCAATTGTCCCGCAACCCGGCATCAAGCCGCGTTGTCGAAGCCGTGCGTGTAATCCGCCAGCGCGGCATCCCACGCATCGGTGTGTTTCAGGCCCGCCTCCAAATATCGCTGGAACAGCAGCGTGATCAGGCTCTCGCTTTCGGTCACGCTGTTGCCCCCGAATTGCGGGGTGCGGGTCGTTTGTCTGTCGTGTGTTGTCGTATTCATGGTTGGTGTTTTTGGTTTGGGTTTTTGTTTTTTCCCAACCGCTGAACCGCGACGTGTGGCCAATAAAAAACCACCGCCGGGTTTCCAGCGGTGGTTTCTTGAAAATCGTTTTGTGAGTGTCAGAAGATTTTCGTTCCACAGCTGGCGTCGCCGATAACGACGACGGCGGAAATCGAGGCGAGGCTCGATACCGTTACCTTGGCAGCCATGGAAATTGCGAAATTCATTCGTGTGCGAAACATCTACACGACTTGCCCCGTACGCGCAAGGGAAAATCCAAAAAGTGTGGAAGAATCGGTCTGTCCCGAAAATTACCGATGGTGCAAGGCCTTGAAAAAGAGCAATAGCCAGCCCACTCCCACCATCAGTTGGATCATGGACATCGGAAACGAAATAAAAACACCACTCATGCAGGTGCCCGGCATCAGGGCAATCCACAGCACAGCCAATACAACACCGAGCATTGCCCCCGCAACAGGCCAGAAAGCGGCGACCAAAAACGGCAACGCGAGCGTGATAAACCAACTCGCTACGTAAAACCCGAAAGAGATCTTTATCGGTTTGCGCAAAGTTTGAATTATTGGCGTCAATTCAATTGCCACAAAAAGACACGAAGTGTCATCCCTTCAAAAATGCATCCATCGCCTCGCGCGTGATGCGCCATGTGGAGCCGATCTTGCGGCCTTTCAGGTCGCCGGCCTCGAGGCTTTGTAACACATCGTTTTCGCTGACGTTGAGGATGTTTGCGGCGTCGGCAGGCGTGAGGAGTTCCGGCAGCGCGGATTTTGCGGGCGCAACCGCGGCGCCGGCGGCGGGCTGGTTTCCGAGGCCGCCCTGGTCGATCATCTGCTTCGCCATTGCGAAGCCCATCGCCATTTCGGCGGGGGCGCTTGCGGCGCCGCCCTGCTGCATGCCCTGCGCCATCTGGAATTTCACGTAATCGTTGAGATTGCCAACGGCGGCCATGCTGCTGCGCTTGTCGATGGCTTCCTCGACCTCGGGCGGCACGCTCACGTTTTCGAGCACGAAGCTGGTCATCTCCAGGCCGTATTTCGAGCCGATGATGGGATTGATGACCGGCAGCAGCGCGTCGCCCACCTCGCGGTAGCGCGAGGCCACATCCATCACGGGGATTTTTGCGGTGGCCAGCGCTTCGCTGAACACGCTCACGATGCGCGAGCGCATGGTGTCCTCGAATTCCTCGAGCCGGAAATGCGCGTCGGTCCCGGCGACCTCCTTCAAAAACACCTTCGGCTCCACGATCTTGAAATCGAACGTGCCGAATGCCCGCACCCGCACGATGCCGAAATCGGGGTCGCGCATCATCACCGGGTTTTGCGTCCCCCACTTGTTGCCGGTGAACAGGCGCGTGACGACGTAATAGATGTCCGCCTTGAAAGGCGACTCGAAACCGAACTTCCACGACTTGAGCGCCGTGAGCACGGGAATGTTGTCGGTAGTGAGCGAGTATTTGCCCGGCCCGAACGTGTCGCCGAATTCGCCGAGATACATGAATTGCGCGATCTGCGATTCCCGCACGATCAACTGCGCGCCGCGCATGATCGCCTTGTCCTGGTCGGGATAGCGGAAAGTGAGCGTGTCGCGCGAATCGTCGATCCATTCGATGACTTCGAGAAGCTGTCCTTTGATAAAATCCATCAAGCCCATGGGAGCGTTCCTTTCATTCGGTTGAGGTTGCGGCGGCAATCATAGCGCGTCCCCGGCAAATGGGAAGGGCGTTTAAGGCGCGGGCGTCTTTTTGGGCGTGCCCTTTGGCGTTGCGGATGCCTTGGGTGTCGCGGATGCCTTCGGCGTTGCTGAAGGCTTCGGCGTTGCCGAGGCAGCGGGCGATGGGCTGGGCGCAACCGATGGAATAGGCTCCAGCGACGCGCCAGGGCCCGGGGCCGGCCCAGCAGCCGGAGGAGCAACCAAATCGGCGCGTGATTTGAAAAGCGGGTTGAACGTCGCCGATGGCACGAGGTAAATCCTCGACGAAAACTCCTTGGCCTTTGCCAACGTGTCGGCGAGTTTCTTGGTATTGGCGGCGAATTCCTCGTCGAGGCGCTTTTTGTCCTCGGGCTTCTCGTCCTTGCCGGGCGTGCGGACGGCCGGCGGGGCTCCGGTCACGGCCACGCTCATGGGCAGGTTGTCTCCGATCGGCATGCCGAATTTGAACATGTACGTGAGCTGGTCAAACGTCGTCACGACCATCGTGGTGTTAAGCTCCGGTTGTTTGTCCGCGGCCGTCATCACGTCGGAAAACTGGGGCGCGGAAAAGACCTCGATGAACGGCGGGACGTTGCCCTGGTTCAACGATTCCCCCGGCTTGATCCCCGAGAGCTTCCATTCATCGCCGCCGTCGGTATCGCGGCTCAGGGTCCATTGGTTGGCGGCCGAGGAAAGCGTCACCGATTGAATCCGGTCGATATGCAGGAACGATTTGTCCAGCCATGCGGCGGGCGATGGGTCGGCCTGCATCATTGTATCGGTGACGAGCGAAATCTTAGGCGGGTTCGACCCGGCAGGCATCACGTAGCACCCCACCGGATAGCCTTCCTGGTCGGGCATCTGCGGCGATTTTTGAAGGCGCTTTTTCCCGACCATGAGCGCCGCGATGCGCTTGCCATCCTTGTCCTGGAGATCGACCAGCGTGCCGTCCCCCTCATCCTTGCCGGGCGGCAGCAGGCCGAGGCGCCCGAGTTGCGAAGGCCCCGCCTCCACGTCCTCCGAGGGCTTGAGTTGCCAGAGCGCCTGGATGAACCCGGCAACGCGCGAAAAATCCGCCGGGTAATCATCGCGGGCCGGCACCACCCACTTGTCATTCTTTTTCTCGACAGTGAGCGTGTTCGTGCCCGACTGGATCACCACCTTCGCAACATTGTTAAACGGAAAATCGCCGAGCACCGTGGCGGAAGTCTGCGTTGGACTCCACGAGGCGGAATTGTGATGGCTGATCAGGAGGGCCACGCCCCCGATGATTGCGAACAGGATGACGAGGATGAGAAGTTGTTTGCGATTCATTGGGCGGCGGTGCGTATCCGTTTAAAAACTGCCACTGCGATGCCGATGAGGGCAACCAGGAAGGGCATAAGAGCGACATTCAGCAACATCAAGCGGGTCTGGAGCGAGTTGGTGGCCGATTTCAACTGGTGCTCAATCTGATGCTCCTCCTTCTTCTTGCTGGCGACCTCTTCCTTCGCCTTTAAAAACTCCGCCTTTTGCTCCGGCGTGAGGATGTTCGTCTGCTCGGAGTCGCCCCGATGCTGCTGCAAATCGTTCAACTTCGCCTCGAGGTCCGAGATGCTGGCCTGGATTTCCTTTTCCTTCTTTTGGTAGTTTGCCTCGGCGGATTGCTCCATCTTCTCGACCACCGTGAAGGGACGCTCGCGCGTGGTGCGGCTGCGGATGGCGATGAGGTCGCTGTCGCCGGTGAGTTGTTCCACCGCGTTCTCGGCAAACGCGAGGTTGCCGCTGCTCGGAATCACAACACTTCTGCCCTGGTCATCGGCCGGCTGGACCGTGAACGTGTCCTGCATCATGTCCGAATCGCCGACCAGTATCACACTGTTGTCACCTGCGGTCTCCTTCAAGCTGGCTGCAGGCGTCTTGTCGTCTTTCTTCGCATCGTCGGGTTTCGGAGTGTCATCCGGTTTGGGCGCATCGTCGGCCTTCGGTGCACCGTCGGGAAACGCAGTTTTGAATTTGCCAGTGAGGCGAATGGCCACCGGAAACTCCTTGTTCTCGGAAACGAAGCTATTGATCGCCTCCTGCGGCGACATCTCGGAGGTCATGGCATTGCCAAACCCGGAATTTTTCGAAGTCTTTGCGAGCACGGTCTCCTTGAGCCCCGCCACCGGCGTCCCATCAAACGCGCCTGGGAATGCCATGAGCAAATCGGGCACGTCCGCCGTCACGAGGTCGTCCTTGGAAAGCGAATCGCCGGTCAGCAGCATCAGCCCGGGCACCGGCCCTTTCTGGGTGCGGGCAATGTTGTCCATGTCCTCGATCATATGGCTCGTGTCGAAGTTGAGCCCCCACGCCTTGAGCAAAATCGGGAGACTGGAACTGCTGGCCGTCGGCATGAACCCGCCCGGGGGCGAATCGAGCGCCGCGGCCGGGTCGAGGAACGCGATCAGCTTGCCACCGCGCATGATGAATTGGTCGATCGCGCATTCGCCCGCGGGCGTAATGCCGCGCGGGTGGATGACCACAAGGACGTTCACATCGTCCGGGATCGAGGTCGCGTTCATATCGACAGTCTTCACCTGGTAGTCGTCCTGTAACTCGCTGTAAAGCACCCATGCCGGCTTGCCCTGCTCGCCCTGCATCATCGCGGCCATCCCGCCGCCGGTCACGGCGAGCGGGCTCATGATGCCCACCACGGGTTTCTTGTTGTCAATCACCTCCGAAATCGCGCGCGTGATGTCGTACTCCAGCAGCTTCTCGCGGCCTGGGTCGAGGAACGGGATCGCCTGTTTCTGGTCGAGCATATTCACGCTCAACCCGAGGTAAACGGTTTCGCCGTTCTGCATGGGCTGCCCCTCCACGCCGTCAAGGCGCGCCGCATCCTCGGCATCCGAGTCGGGCTCGGGATTGATCTTTTCGATCTGGATTTTCCCCTTGGAGGCCTGCCGGTACTCGTCGAGCAAATCCTCCACCGTCTGCGCGTATGGCCTCAGGAGCACCGGCATCACTTGGCCGCGCGAGCAGTAGAAACGGATCTTCACCGGCGTATCGAGTTTGGCGAGAATGTCGCGCGTCCCCTTCGAGAGCGTGAACGCCTTGTCCGCCGTGAGGTCCACGCGCGTGTGAAATCTGCCGGCAACGAAATTGAACACAACCAGCGCCATGAAAAGCACGAGGACGCCGGCTGCGGAATAAAGGATGGTTTCGAGAGGTTTCTTCATGGGAAAAGAAAAGTTTTCACCCGGCCCGGTGCGTCCGGATGATGACGCTCGTGGTGAACAGCGAGAACCCGATCACCGAGAAAAAATAAATGATGTCGCGCGAATCGAGCACACCTTTTTGCAGGCCCATGAAATGGGTCACGACGCTAAACGAAGCAATCGTATTCACGACGACGGGATTGGCCCAGTTCACGAGCATATCGGTCACCGGCGGAAAACCTGCAAGCACCAGGAAGAGGCAGATCACCACCGAGACGATGAATGCGATCAGCGGGCTCCGGGTAAGCGCGGAAATGATCGACGTGATGCCGAGAAACGAGCCAGCCATCAGGAAACTCCCGATATACCCCGCCACGATCACGCCGTTGTCGGGGTGGCCGAGGTAATTGACCGTGATAATCATCGGGAATGTGAGCGCCAATGCGATGCCCAGCACGGCCCATGCGGCCAGGAACTTGCCAACGATGGCCTGCCACGCGGTCACGGGCATCGTTAGCAGCAATTCGATGGTGCCGAGCCGGCGCTCCTCGCTCCAGATTCCCATGCCGATTGCAGGGACCAGGATCAGGTAAACCCAGGAGTGCCACATGAAAAAGTTGCCGAGACTCGCCTGCCCGTACGTGAACCAGTGCGAAATGCTGAAGGTGAAAAAGCCCACCAGCAGCAGCCAGATGAAAATGAACACATACGCGATGGCCGAGGTGAAAAAGCCGGTCAGTTCGCGCTTGGTGATTGCGACGATGTTACGGATTGCAAGTTGCATCATTTCTTCGACTCCTTTGCTTCCTTCTTGCCCGCCTTGTCGCCAAGCGTGATGCTTCGGAACACGTCGTCGAGTTGCCCCTCCTCGGTGTGCAGTTCCTCGATCTTCCACGATTCGCGACCGGCGGTTTCATAAATCGAACGCGCGAGTTCGCCATCGGCATCGTTCTTGCGCGGCGTCGCATAGACGACGATGGGCGATTCGCCGTTAATGACGCATTTCTCCACGCCGGAAAGCGCGTTGAGTTTCGCTGCCACGGCGCTCGCGGTGAGTGAGGCGCTTTGCCCGAGGCGGAGCGTCACGCTCCCCGCTTTTTTGGAGCGGCGCTTGAGTTCGTCGGGCGTGCCGTTGGCCACGACCTGGCCCCGGTCGATGATGATCGCGCGCGAACAGACCGCCTCCACTTCCTCCAGGAGGTGGGTGGAAAAAATGATCGCCTTTTTCTCGCCCATGTTGCGGATGAGCGTGCGGACCTCGTGCTTCTGGTTCGGGTCGAGGCCGTCGGTCGGCTCGTCCATGATGAGCACCTCCGGGTCGTGCAGGATCGATTGCGCGAGGCAGGTGCGGTGCTTGTAGCCCTTCGAGAGCGTGTCGATGCTCTGGTGCATCACCGATTCGAGGAAACACATCTCCACCGCGCGCGATACCGCCTTGCGCTTCGCGTCCCCGCGCAGCCCGCGCAATTCCGCGCAGAAACCGAGGAAGCCGTTCACCGTCATGTCCGAATAGAGCGGAGCATTTTCCGGCAGGTAGCCCATGATGCGCTTGGCCTCGGTGGGATTTTCCATGACGTTGAATCCGCCCACGCTGACCTCGCCATCCGAGGGGGGGATAAAACCGGTGATCATGCGCATGGTGGTGGATTTCCCCGCGCCGTTGGGCCCGAGAAAGCCGAGCACCTCGCCTTTTTCGACCGAAAATGAAACGCCATTGACGGCGATTTTCGACCCGAAATTCTTTTTGAGATTCCGAACTTTAATCATGCTTTTGGATGAACATAAGGGGGGCACCCAACCGCTCCAGGGCCCCCGAGTGGAGACACCTGTTCCAGGTGCGTTCGGTCTTTTTTGACCATGAAGAGGGGGTGATGTTCAAATGTTTTTTATTAAAATATTTTCATCGGGGAGGCTTAACTTGTTGCAAGGGAACGGCTTTCCACTCTTTTTCGCGGGGTGGATTTGGCGGCGTTATTGACTCTTCTGCTCTCGTGCTTCCTCGTTTTGGATCGCGTAAATCGCCTCGGAGCAGTCGTGATCAAAATTTTGCCGGAGGCTGGGATCCTCCCAAATCTTCATGGTCTCCTCGAGGATCGGTCGGGTGCGAGGGTCCGCCAGCAGCTTGAAGGAGATCAGCACATACTCGATGCGTCTTCTGCTGATGCCTTGTTCCGTCGGCGCGGTCGCGTTCCGGTTCGCCCACAAATCGCGTTCAGCCTGCGGCATTTTCACCCAGTAATCGTTGTCCGACTTGAGCAGATCGATCATGAGGGGAACCGCTTCGTGGTAATTCATTCCTCCCCACAAGAGGATGATGCCGGGCTGCATCGCTGCGTACTTGGGATCTTTGAAAATCGATACGAGCCTCGCCGCGAAAGGCTTCCCGCATTTCCGAAGCTCGCCCCCAGCCTCTCCTTGCGTCGGGCCGGCATCTTTTTCATCGGTGAACAAAAAATAAGGAAGCAGCAGGTCGATCCGTTTTTCCACATCGGGCTCCTTCGCGATTTCCTGTATTTTCAAATGGTCGAGGTAAACGCGGGAACGGGCGGCCAGCATCGAATCGCCGTGGATAAATTCCTTGAGCTTCACTTCCGGGTGGCCGCCAATGAAAGCTTGGAAATAAGGCTTCAACTCCAATTGCTGGACATCCTCCGGGTCCCATATGCCAGGCGCATGTACGCTGTCGTCGCCCTCATATTTGACGCCCTTGTCCGGAAGCACGCGCAGGAACCAGAGTTGGTCCTTGCCAATATTGTCGATCTCCTCGCCGCTCATTTCCCCGGGGTCATTGTAAAGCGCTATGACTGACGCGGGAGTGATATATTTTTTGAAATCCTTTTGCGAAAATTCATGCACGACGCCATTGCTTACTATTTTCGGGTCCAATCCGTAATGAATGATGACCGGCACCTCGCGCTTGGAGTAAGCGCCCTTGAGCACCGAGGTGATAACCAAAGTCGCATGATGCTCCCAACTCATGCCGCCATCTTTTATCGGATGCGGCACGTAAACGATGGACTCCGGCTTGACATGCGCCACGACGATCAACTCGGATTGCTGGACGAGTTCGGTATCAGGGATTGGGCGTCGCGACCAAGCCTCGGATGAATTGGTCCAAAGTATGAGGCATGCAAAAATGCAAAGCGGGGGTCTCATGCGTGCAGTGTCAGACGGGAAATACGCGTGGCTCCTCCAAATGATCGTAAATTGCAATGGAGTTGGACAGACAAGCGCGTGACGAAATGGAGTTTCGCACAAGGAACCGGGATTTTGTTTACGCTTCAATTTCCGCGATTTCCGCGCCGGTGAGTTTGAGTGCAGCGGCCCCGACCACCCCTTCCACCTGCTTCGCGCTTCGCGCGCCGACGATCGCACCGGTCAACACCGGGTTGCGCAACGTCCACGCGATGGCCACCTCGCCCGGCGAAACGCCATGGCTTTTGCCCACCGCCGTGAGCCGCTCCACCAGCGCGAGATTTTGCGTGAGCTTCGGTTCCTTGAATTCCGCATTGCGGCTGCGCCAGTCGTTTTCCGGCAGCGCCGCGGCGCGCTCGCGCGTCATCGCGCCCGTGAGCAACCCGGACGCCATCGGCGAATACGCGATCACTCCGACGCCGTTTGTTTCACACCATGGCAATATCTCCGCCTCGATCTCCCTGCGGATGAGCGAATACGGCGGCTGCAGCGAGGTGACTGGCGCGATGGCCTGCGCGCGCCGCAACTCCTCCAGGCTGAAATTGCACACGCCGGCCCAGCGGATTTTTCCCTCCACCCGAAGCTTCGCCGCCTCGGCCCAGCCCTCCTCGGTTTCCGCGATGTCGTCGGCGGACCAATGAATCTGGTAGAGGTCGATGGTTTCCACGCCGAGCCTGCGCAGGCTGTTCTCGCATTCGCGCCGGATGGAACCGGCCTTGAGCGAGTAGCCGACCTGGCGGTCTTCGCCCCAGATCATCCCGCACTTGGTGAAAAGATACGGCTTCGGCCCGCTCCACTCCGCGAGCGCGCGGGCGACGACCTCCTCCGAATGGCCGAGGCCGTAAACCGCGGCGGTGTCGATCCAATTGATGCCGAGTTCCAGCGCGCGATGGATGGCCGCGACGGACTGCGCATCGTCCTGCGCGCCCCAGCCAAATTGCCAGTCACTCCCGCCGATGGCCCAAGCGCCAAAACCAACCGGGGTGATTGCGAGGTCCGAATTTCCGAGTTTGCGAGTTTTCATAAGTTTTCAGCCTTCAATTTCCGCGATTTCCGCGCCGGTGAGTTTGAGTGCAGCGGCCCCGACCACCCCTTCCACCTGCTTCGCGCTGCGCGCGCCGACGATTGCGCCGGTCATCACGGAGTTGCGCAAGGCCCATGCGATGGCCGCCTCGCCCGGCGAAACCCCGTGGCGTTTGCCCACCGCCGCGAGCCGTTCCACCAGCGCGAGATTTTGCGTGAGCTTCGGCTCCTTGAATTCCGGGTTGCGACTCCGCCAGTCGTTTTCCGGCAGGGCGGCGGCGCGCTCGCGCGTCATCGCGCCCGTGAGCAGACCCGACGCCATCGGCGAATAGGCGATTACACCGACGCCGTTTTTTTCGCACCACGGCAGCACCTCCGCCTCGATCTCGCGGCGGATGAGCGAATACGGCGGCTGGAGCGCCGTGACCGGCGCGATCTCCTGCGAGCGCTGCAATTCCTCAAGGTTGAAATTGCACACGCCGATCCAGCGCACCTTCCCCTCCTGCTTCAATTTCGCCATCGTCGCCCACCCCTCCAAGGTCTCGTCGATGTCCGACGGCCAGTGGCTGGCGGGCCAATGGATCTGGTAATAATCAATCGTCTCCACGCGCAACCGGCGCAGGCTCGCCTCGCATTCGCGCCGGATCGATTGCTCCCTCAGCGAAAAGCCGATCTTCCGGTCGGCGTCCCAAATGATCCCGCACTTGGTGAAAACGTACGGCCTCGGCCCGCTCCAAGCGTCCAGCGCCTTCGCCACGACTTCCTCCGAATGCCCGAGCCCGTAAGCCGCCGCCGTGTCAATCCAGTTGATCCCAAGTTCGAGCGCGCGATGGATCGCGGCTATGGATTCCCCTTCATTTTGCTCCCCCCACCCAAACTGCCAGTCCGGCCCCCCGATGGCCCACGCGCCGAAGCCGATGGGGGTAATGTTCATGTCGGAGTTGCCGAATTTGCGGGTGTTCATGCGGCGAGTTTGACACCAAGCTTTCCGCGGGCGCAATTGCGATCTGCGGCAATTTCCGCAAGCCATTTCCTTTCCGCTCGACTTTCCATCGCCCACCCCGAAAATAGCCGCATCCATGTTTTTCGCGGAAACCATCAAGGCCATTCCGCTCCTCGCCGTTGCGTTTGCCCTCTCGGCGTGCTGCTCCACCCACGCGCCAACCGACCCCGCATTGCGCAAGCTGCAACCTGCCGCCTTGAGTTACTCGTTTGAAGGCTACAACATCGATTCCATTGACATCACGTGGGACGCTGATCACCTTGTATCCACTTGCGTCCGCACCGACACCTACCCCTTTGGCCTGACGTACAGTCAAACCTCGTCGCGAAAAATTCATCCCACCGCCACGCAATGGGCCGCCTTTTGGAATGAGATGGACGCCATCGAAGTCTGGCGATGGCTGCCCGATTACACACCGCGCTCTCCAGCGATCGACGGCGGCGAATGGAAGCTCACGCTCTCACACAATGGCCAACGCATCGACTCGGGCGGCCTCAACGGCTTTCCATCCGACGACAATCCGCGAAAAATCAGCGACCTCAGCGCGCGCGACTTCAAACGCTACAAACGCCTCCGCGACGCCCTCGAAAAACTAACCGGCACAAAATTGTGATAGCTCCGCACGTGAAAGCCACCTCTATCCTCCTTGCCGCTCTCCTGCTTTCCGGAGGTCAACTTCCGGTAAACAACCGAACACAACAGAGCCTTGGCAGAGGTGACGGAAAGTAAATCTTTCTTCTCAGCGGCCCTCTGTTTCCTCGGTATCTCTGTGTTTATTATCGACGCAGAGCACAACCACATCGCCGGATTTTCCTCGCGGCCATTGTCCCCGCCACTTACAAGCTTGCCCATCTGCCATGCGCAAAAAGAGGACATTCCACCGCAAAATGATCGCCAGCATGGCGTGGTGCGCGGCCTCGCTCGCGGCGGTGTATGGCTACTGGCTGGTGATGACCAATTTCGTCATCCGCGATTTCTGGGACCCGACATACGTCCAAAAAATGGAACTCCTCAAGGCCCGCCTCGCCGAATATCCGGGCCGCCCGCTCTGGCTCGTGCTGGGCAGCTCGCATGTCCACGATGCGCTCGCCCCCGAGGCGCTCCCGGAAAAAATCAACGACGGAAAATCGCCCCTGCTGTTCAACTTCGGGTCGAGCGGGGCGGATTTATTTTACCAGTTGGTCTGCCTGCGGCGGCTGCTCGCGGAGGGAATCAAACCCGGGCGCGTTGGGCTGGAATTCGACCCGATGCTCAACGGCGATTATTCCGAATTCGCCGGCAACCCCGCCCTCATCCCCCGCGCGCGCCGCGACGAGCTCGATGATTTTCTCGCAAACAGCAAGGACCCCGCCGCCCTCCGCGGCACATGGCTCGACTCGCGGTGGAACCCGTTTTTTGAATACGGCATGCGCGCCCCCGGCCAGGCGCTCGTGCTGCGACTGGTCCCGTTCCTCTCGCGCCTCGAAGACCGCCCGGGCAGCAAATGGGGCTGGTACCAAGTCGCCGCGCCCCACCCGTCGAAGGAAAAATTCGAAGCGATGCTTCCCAAAAAAGAATCGCCTGACGTCATAAGACCGCCCCTGATGCCGAACGCCGACCGCGCCCTGCGCGGGATGATCGCCTTGTGCGAGCAGAAAGGCATCGCCGTCTTCCTCCTGCGCACGCCCGAGGCCGAGGGAGCGCGCGAAAGCCACTCGCCCAAAAGCGAAACGGATGTGCAACAATACCTCGACGCCCTCGCGCGTGACCATCACGTGCAAATCATCGACACCCGCGCGTGGATGACCGACGACGAGTTTTTCGACCCGCACCATCTCGACGCCACCGGGGCCGTGCGTTTCACGCAAAAACTCGCCGGCATCCTCTACCCCGCGCAATAGCTCAGCGCGTGATGGCCTGGGGACCGTTGCTGTTCAACGTCGCATTGCCCGCGCCGTCAATGGCGCGCACCTGCCACGCATGTTTGCCCGATGGCACCGGCACGCCCGCCTGCTCCAGCGCCGAGCCAAACACCGCAAACTCCCAGATCGAATACCCATACCCGCCGGAACGCGCCACGCCCTGCATCCGCACATAGCGCCCCGCGCCGGAGAGCCCCTTGAGGTCCTCCTGCCGGGCCGGTTCACCGGTCTTCGTATAAATGGTCGTCCAGTGGGCGTTGTCGTCGGAAACCTGGATGAGGTATTGTTTCCCGGGCGATTCCCAATTGATCTTCACCTCCTTGATCGAATATTCGCTCCCGAGATCGATCGTGAGCCATGCCGCATCGGGATTCCCGATGTCCTTCCACGCACTGCTCCACCGCGTGCCGGGATCGCCATCCACGGCGCCGCCGGGCGGGTTCGATCCCTCCACCGAACTGGCAGTCGCAATTTTTCCGAGCGCGAGATTTGTATCGGCGTCGATGGGCTGCGAAGGCTTCACCGTGACGGCAGTTTTGCCATCCAGCAGCACCTCGTAGCCCGCCAGCCCCGAGCCCTCGTCACTGCTCTGTTCCCACTGGAATGTGACGGGATTATCCCCCGCAACCGTGGCATTGTTCGCTGGCAACAACGCTTGGAATGCCGCGGGCGGCGTGGTGTCATTCATTGTGAAACTGGACGCGGAGGAGGCTGTCGTTCCACCCGCCCAATTGTATGCTTTCACGTACCACGTGTGCTTTCCATTCGCAAAAGCGATGGCGGGCCGCTTCACCGTCAATTCCTTCGCCGCCAGTTGCTCGCCGGTCACGCGCTCGGTATCCGCCAGCTTGTCGTCGATGTATAGCTCGTAGCGCTGGATGCCGGTTTCGGGGTCGCTGCTCTGCTCCCATTTGAAATCGCCCAACGCGCCAGTGATGTTCGCGCCATCCGCGGGCGCGATTGTTTTGAACGGCGCCGGCGGTGTGGAATCCGTGAGGCCGAACCCTTGCAGCCCCGAGCCCGCCTGGTACAGCGGCTTCCCATAAATCGGCTCGATGTGTTTGCCCGCCGCGATGGCAGCGCGGATTTCCGCCCGTTCCTCAGGCGTCGCACCGAGGTCGTACGGCAGGTCCCATTTGTCGGGCTGGTCCTGCCAGTGCGCCGTGTCATCGGTGCCGACCTGGTCCATCGAGAGAGGCAACTGCCACGAAAGCTTGCCTTGGGGAACCGTGTCGCCCCAGAGCAACCCGGCAACCGCCGTCCCTCCCTCGTCGCCGGGCCGGTAAACCACCAGCAGCGAGGAGGCCAGCTTGTTAACGTTTGTTAATACATAGGGACGCGGCAGCAGGCAGACCACGATGACAGGAATATGCTGGTCGTGGTATTGCTGGATCACCGCGTATTGCGGACCGTCCTTCTCGTCGTGCGGCGCGCCGATGGGATCGTCCGGCAGGTATGGGCTGTTCTTGTCCCAGAATGTCCCGTGCGTGTAATAGGTCTCTCCCACCACCACGATGGCCGCGCCGATTTTTTCGCCCTCGGGCGGGGCGGACCACTTGATGTTCTTCGGCGCTTCCCGCCATTCCTTGCGCGCCTTCGGCGCATAAACCGTGACCCCCGCCTTTTCTGCGCGCAGCGCAATCGCGCGAAAGAACGTCTTGCTCCCGAAATCCGTCTCATGGAAATCGCTGCGCCAGGTCGCCATGCAACGCGGGTCATCCGCGCGCGGGCCGTCAACCACAATCGCGCTCCCCGCCGGCAGCCGGATCGGCAGCGGCCCGTCGTTCTTGAGCAGCGTGAGCGATTCCGCGGCGGCCTTGCGCGCGATGGCGACATTCTGCGGCGTGTGCCATTCCGCCGCGCCATTCACCCCCTGCCCGTACGGGTCCTCGAAAACGCCCATGCGGAATTTCAAATCGAGCACGCGCCTCACCGCCTCGTCGATACGCGCCTCCGGAACTTCTTTTTCAAAATTCCCCATCTGCTCCGGGTTCGCTCCCCCCATCACGTCCGAGCCCGCCGTGCACGCCCCAATCCATGCGCCCGAGGGGAGCCAGTCCGTGCAGATTACTCCCTTGTAGCCCATCGAGTTGCGCAGGAAACCGATGATGCCGGGGTCGTCCCCCGCCCCGCGTCCCTCGCTGTTCAAGAGCCAGCTCCCGCTGTAACCCGGCATGATCGCGCTCGCCCCCGCCTCGATCGCCCCGTGCCACGGGCGCATGTGGTACCAGATCGTCGTTCCATCGTACACCACCCCCGCCTCGCCGCCCGCGCCCTGGCTCGGCCAATGTTTGACAGTGATCATCATCGATTGCGGATTCACCTCGGGGCCGCCCTGCATGCCGCACACGATGGCGCGCAGCATCGCCGCCGCGAAATCGGCGTCCTCGCCGCACCCCTCCTGGATGCGCGGGTAAAGCACCTT
>DASZPK010000418.1:0-4187 GCA_035550335.1 Chthoniobacteraceae bacterium
TTCTTTCAGGAACTGCTTTGCGTGATTGACTTTGATCATCAGGTCGTGATCGCCGATCTTCACGGTCTTGAATTTCAATTCCTTAAGATGGCCGGCTCGAGCGCTGGCGCGGGCCTTGTCTTCTTTTTTCTGTTGCTGATAGCGCCATTTGCCATAATCCATTATGCGGCAAACCGGAGGACGTGCGGTCGGCGCGACCTCGACGAGGTCAAGCCCTGCCTCCCTTGCCCGGCGTAACGCTTCGGATGTCTGGATGGCCCCCACTTTGTTGTCAGCTTCGTCGATCAGAAAGATCGGAGAGATGCGAATCTGCTCGTTGTGGCGAAAATTAGTAGAAATGGCCTATGCCTCCAAAAAACAAGGTTCAACGGTCTTACCATCGCAAATGGGCGAACCAGGCTCATACACTGAGCATCCCTTGCGAATCGAGACGACGACATGATAAATCATACGGCTATTATCGGCCTTTTTGCAAGCATTTTTTATTGTGGATTGCCGGATTGCATGGCCTCTCGCGGGTCGGCGGGTGGCCGGTGGACGTTTTGGCTGCAATTTGGCCTGTTTCGGCCGATAAAACGCGGTCATGGCCGGCTACATTTCTGCTGGATAGGGTGGTACACTTAGGATGAAAGAGGTGCTTTATGACCGTGATGGAAAAAACCAATAAGAAATCATTCACTGTGCGTCCCCGTCCGCAGACGAATCTGGGGGCTAATTTGATCGGCAAAGAGGAGGAAGAGCTTGTTCTGCAAGTAGTTCGGAGCAAGAACCTCTTCCGATATTACGGGATTGATCCCAAGAATCCGCCGCTCATGGCTGCTACTTTCGAGAAGGAATTTGCGCAGAAGATTGGATCGAAATATGCGCTGGCGGTGACCAGCGGGACCGCGGCGCTCGAAACCGCCTTTGGGGCGCTGGGGGTTGGGCCGGGGGATGAGGTGATCTTGCCGGCGTGGGGCTGGATTTCGTGCTGGACGGCGATCGTGCGGGTCGGGGCCAGGCCTGTGCTGGCGGAGATTAATGACACATTCAACATCGCCCCCGGCGAGATCACCCGGCTGAAAACGAAGAACACCAAGGCCGTGCTGATCATGCATTATCAGGGCGTTGGCTCTGAAATGGATGAACTGATGCCCGAGGCTCGCAAGGCGGGGATCAAGGTTCTGGAAGATACGTGCCAGAGCTGTGGCAGTGTGTACAAGGGCAAGTATCTTGGCACCATCGGTGACATCGGCTGCTTCAGCTTTCAATACAACAAATACATCACCACCGGCGAAGGCGGGATGGTCGTGACGGATGATCCCAAGCTCTATGAGCGGGCCGTGCGCATGCACGATATCGGACAGGTGCGGGCATATCACGAAGGAATCGTCAAGCCGACCGAGCCCATGTTCGCCGGCGACCAGTTCCGCATGACCGAACTCCAAGCCGCCGTCGGGCTGGCGCAGCTCCGAAAATTCGACAAGCTCAAAGCGCATTGCCGTCGCCTACAGGAAAAAATCATCAATGGCATCAAGGACCTCCCAGGCATGAAAATGCGGCGCATTCCGGACCCGACCGGCGACACCGCCGTCGAGTCGTACATCATCCTGCCGAACATCGAAAAGGCCGACGCGCTGCGCAGCAAGCTCGATGCACTCAACGTGAATTGCCGGAAGACCACGGGGAGCTATTGCCACTACGCCCGTGAATATTGCACCACCGGCCTCGCCCATGCCCCCGGCGCTTCGCCCTTCCAGGACTTCAAAGAATGGCCCGCCCCAGGTTATCGCAAACAGGATTTCCCCAAGACCGAATCCATCGTGCACCGCGTCGTCGCCCTGCCGGTGGGTTCGACATACACCGATGAAGATGCCGACTACATCGCCAATGCCGTGCGGCATGTTTGGGATGATGTGATGGGGTGATGGCTCACCACGGAGAGCGCAGAGGATGCTGAGAGGAAATACTTTCAATAACGGAAATATTCACTTGGCAAGGCAAATTGATTCTCACCCGTAGCATGGGCGTCTCGCCCATGGCTTTTTACCATAAACATACGGGGCGCCCATGCTACGATTTGTACTTCGTCAAGTGCATAGGTCTCTTCAATAATTTCTGTGTTCTCTTGATGTCGTCCTGTTTGCATGGCCAGCATCTTGCGATATGTTTGGTAGCGGAAGATCCCAAACGATGGAGAACAAACCAGAGGCCGAACTAGCCAGTGTAAAGCATTCGCGGGTGTCAGTCGGGGCGAACATCAGCTTGGTGCTATGCGCAGTGGGGATCGCGGTTGCGATTCTTGCGAATCTACCGATATATGACAATGGGCTCGATGAGCTGGCTGGCCAGATGATCGGGCTATTCGCAGCGGGTGTTTTGTGCGTTGCTGCGCTGATCGTCGCTATGGTCACATGGTGGATTCGAGCAGAGCGCCGCCTGCCAGCAAGGATGGCTTGGGGGGCGGCGCTGGTTAGTCTCGCGGCGCTGGTAGGAATCTACATATTGTGTATCTGGTGGCCGACTCCATCCAGATTTGTCCGCGCCGCGGCATTTGGCAATCTGAGCATGATGCATCGAGCTATTGTGCTCGGGTTGCCGTTGGATGCGCCGGCACCGCACCTAATGGGTTTTGGCGGGATGGACCGCGGGCAGACGCCGCTGACGGCCGCAGCTCAGAACGGTCAACTGGCTGCGGCGCAACTGCTCATCAACCATGGCGCGAGTGTGGCGGTTCCGGACGGCTATGGCGATCTGCCCCTGGTTTTGGCAGCCAATAGTGGGAATAGGGCGTTGGTGAGCCTTCTGCTATCACGTGGGGCCGATGTGAACGCGAGCGATTCCGATGGGGCAACCGCCCTGTACGAGGCGTCGAGAAACCGCGACGCGGCGATGGCGCGACTACTACTTGCGGCGGGAGCGAATCCAAATGTGGCCGGAGGCGGCAATGTCAACCACCCACTGCCGTGATGACGGAGATGAGGCCATGGAAATTCATAGAAAATTCCAAGGGGACGCACATCAAATTTGCTCTTCATATAGTCAACTCGGGTTTGGCGGTTAGCTCTGGACGAGAACAATGTCTACATCAATCTACACATTCTTCTCTTCACATTCCACTCCATTTCCGTTATAATACCGCCCATAATCATGGGGGGGACCAATCAATTCAACAACCAGCCGATTCCCTTCTCTCTCCGCGTGCTCCGCGTCTCTCCCGTGGAATATTTTCCCGCCATTGCACAAAAAACCATCCCCGCGCACAACACTCGTCTCCTCCTTTCATCCTTCATCCCTCACCCTTCATCCGCGCCTTCACCTTCCCCATCTTCCCCACTTCGCCCCGTCGGACCACAACCTGCTACACAAAGCAACAATTGCGCCAAAAATTCCTCCCGCTCCAACCCCAACTCTCCCGCTCGTTGCACAAAAACACGTCCTCGCACGCAACACTCTTCTCTTCCTTTCATCTTTCATCCTTGCCTCCACCTTCCTTCAACCCGCCAACCCCGCATGCGTATAATCACCGAAGCATGGATGATCGCCTCGCCTCACTTTTGGAAAAAACCAAGACCCTCCCGGGGGTCAATCTGATGAAAAACGACAAGAGCCGGGTCATCTACATTGGCAAATCCACCTCCCTGCGCGACCGCGTCTCCAGCTATTTCCAGAAAATAGGTAGGGTGGGCATTGCCCACATCCAGAACTCGACGGGCGCTGCCCACCCCACCGAATTCTCCCGGGGTACCGCGACAGGGCGCAAAACATTGCTTGCGGGTTGGGAACTGGATATGGTCAAAATCGGCTGTTGAAGATATATCCTGCCCGCGGTGCGGCGGGATTCAACGAAATCAAGTTAGATGGGATGGGATAACGTGCTGGAAAAGGAAATGGATAAGCCTGCGATTGCCGGGGGAACTCCCGCGAAGACGACGCCGTTCGCAAAGGAGAAACGCTATGGGGCGGAGGAACTGCGCGAGCTAGAGGAAGCGCTGGAGCAGGGGACGCTGTTTTATGCGCACGGTAAGAAGGTGAAGCAATTCGAGCGGGAGTTTGCGGAGTTGTTGGGGTTTAAGTATGGAGTTGCGGCGTCGAGTGGGACGGCGGGGATCCATGCGGCGGTGATTGCAGCGGGGGTGTCGACGGGGGATGAGGTGATCGTGCCGCCAATCACGGATATGGGCTCGATTGTTCCGATTTTGTATCAG
>DASZPK010000419.1:0-17892 GCA_035550335.1 Chthoniobacteraceae bacterium
GCGATGATATCGTGCGTCCATGCGGTCGTGACCGGGATGCCGAGCTTGGCGGTCACGCGCTGGAACACGTCCACCGCGCCCGCGAGGCGCACACCAGTGCCGGCGAGAATCACGGGGCGTTTTGCAGCGGCGATTTTTTCCACGATCTCGCGGCAGATCGCGGGGAAGCGCGTTTCGTCCGAGTCGAGCGCATCCTCCGCCGGGTCGTAGGGAACGAGCTTGTCGGTGTCGATCTTGCTCCCTTGCACATCGACCGGAATATCCAGCCAGCAGGGGCCGGGACGGCCGGTTTGGGCAAGATGCAGCGCGCGCTCCAAATGATACCGGATCGAATTTGGGTCTGTGACGGTCACGGCGTATTTGGTGACATTTTTCACCATGCCCACGATGTCGATTTCCTGGTCGCCAAGCTGGCGGAGTTTGCCGAGCAGGCCGTGGGTGGCCAGTCTCGTTTCGCGCTTTACCTGCCCGGAAATCACCAGCATCGGGATCGAGTCGGTGAATGCCCCGAAAACACCGTTTAACGCGTTCACCCCGCCCGGACCGGCAGTGACATTTACCACGCCGATCTTGTTGGTCACGCGGGCGTAGCCTTCCGCGGCGATGGCGGATGCCTGCTCGTGATGGTTGCAGACGTATTGGATTCGTTTTTCGCGGCCGATGGCGTCGTTCAAGTGCATCGCGCCTCCGCCGGTGACCAGAAAAACGTGGTGCACGCCGTGGTCGGCGAGGCGCTGGAAAATGTAATCGGCAAGACGGATTTCCATGGGATCAGGAAGCGGAAAGTCTAATAACGGGGTTTGGCAGATTCAATTGCTGAATGCTGGCGAGAATGGAATCGGCATTGATGGTCGAGGCGACCAGGATCGGGACATCGCGCGCGGTAAGCGATTGCGGAGCCACGACCGGCACGCCACGCAGGAGCTTGCCTTGGTTCGTGGGGTTCGAGTCGGTGAATGCGACGATGTTCGCGCGCCCGAGGGAGGTCTCGGCCAGCAATTTCATCGTGAGCTGTCCCGTGCCCCAAACGATCAATTCCGGGTGCGCGCGGATCGCGGCCTGCAACTGCGCCTCGATTCCATCCAGCGAACGGCGCGAGACGGAGATGTATTCTACCAGCGATCTCTTGAGCGTCTCATCCTTCACGACCGCATGGGTGGCACCACCCGGTGCAAGATCGGCAAAAACGAAAAGCGCCGGGTAAGGCATGTTCGGCGCGGAGAGGATGGTCTTCTGGCCTTGTGCAAACGAAGTAAAACCGCACTGTGCGAGCAGGTTTACCATGCATTGCACGGAAAAATGATTGATATGCTCCGTATTGAAATCCTGGAATGGCGATATGAGGTGATCCTTGTAGCGCGACGCATCGGGCGTCTCGACATAAAGCCACGCGCCGGGATTGAGGAAACGCCGCATCTCGACGAGCGCGGGCTTGAGGTCGCGGATGTGCTCCAGCACGTGCGAGAGAATCATGCCGTCGAACATGCCCGCCTCCGCCGGCATATTGAACAGCGAACCAGCAAAAGCATCGGCGCCGCTTGCCCGGCGCGTTTGCTCCGCGCACGCAGGCGAGGGATCGATGCCGCACAAGCGTGTGAAGCCGAGGTCGCGCAGCGCGCGCAGCAACCCGCCATTGGCGCAGCCCATGTCGAGGATGCGCGCGGCGCGGTCCGGTTTTATGCGCGCGATTTCCGCGGCCATGACGCTGAGGCGCTCCAGGTCCCACGGCATTGCGCCGCCGCCGGTCGAGGTCTTGCTATCGGCGTATTTGGAAAAATTGGCGTAGAATTCGTCGTAGTCGCGCTGGGTGGCGGCGGTATCCGCGAAGCAAAACCCGCATCGCGCGCAGCAGACCACGTCGTAGCCGTCCTTCAAAGGATGATTATCGGCGAGGATGAAGCGCTGGGTGTGAAGCACCTCGCCCTCAGCGCAATCGCAGACCGGGCAGCGGCGTAAAAGCGGCTTCAAATTCATGCGGGAGAATTGGATTTGTGCCAAAGGGCAGTGCGTTTCACCGCCTCATTCAAAGGGATGAGCGGTTGCAAGTCGAGTTCGATGGCCGCGCGGGACACGTCGGGGACATAGCGTGCGGGGCTGGCACCGGAGGGCGCCTCTGCGATTTCGATTTTCGTCGCCGGGCGAACTACATCCGCGACGAGCAGCGCGAGGTCCGCGATGGAGATCGCTTCGCCGGAACCGACGTTGTACGGGCGGCCTTTCGCGCCGCGAAAAAGAATCGTCCATAGCCAGATCACCAGGTCGGCGGCGTAAAGATAGGAGCGCATGGGCGAGCCGTCGCCATTGACGCGGATCGGTCCGCCCGCGAGTGCATCGCGGATGAAATTGCCGATGGCGAAGTGGGCGTCGAGCGGTAGATGCGGGCCGACAAATGCGAAACAACGCGCAATTTTCGACTCCAAGCCGGCGTGGGGAGCCGTTGCGAAAAGAAGCTCCGTCGCGCGCTTTCCATTTCCATAAACGGCATTCGGGCTGCCGGCATCGGGGACACCCGCGTACGTCTCGGGGACGCGCTCGAGGTCCGGCGGTTGCGGACCATAGACCGCCCCGGAGCTGGTGAAGAGCAATTTTTCCGTTTTCGCCGCAGCGGTAAAATCGAGAATGCGGCACGCGCCACGCGTGATTGTGTCGAGCATTTCGCCGGGCGGGACAGGAGCGCCGGATGTCGTGCCCGCATGGATGACGTGGGAGAATTCGCCGGCGGGAAATGCGAAATCCCGCACATCCCCTTGCAACAGACCGATGGCCGGGTGCGCGGCAAGGTGCGACGCCTTGCGGCGGAATGTGCCGGGGTCGCGGGTGAGGGCGACGAGCTTCGCGCCGAGCGCGAGTTGGTCGTTGGCAAACGCGAATGTCTCAAGGAGCCAGCAGCCAAAGAAACCCGTGCCGCCAGTCACAAACATCCGGCATCCGCGCAATTCCTCCCAGCAATCGCGCGTGTGGTCGAGGACGTGCCGCAGGTCTTCGATGGGAAGCGGTCGGGCCATGAATTATTTGCCGCGGGCGAAACTGCGGATCGTTTCCGCGATGAAATCGAGCATCGGCCGGGTGAGGCCCGGATAAACGCCGACGAACACGGCGCGGTTCATGATGGCATCCGCGCCGTCGAGATTGTCCACGACGCGGAACGCGGCTGGGTTATCCTTGCGCAATTGCGTGAAGGCTGGCTGGCGCACGAGGTTGCCGCCAAACAGGGCGCGGTTGCCGATTTTCTTTTCGTCGAGCGCGCGGCTGAGAGCCAGGCGCGTGAAGGGCGCGTCCGGTTTCACCATGAGCATGAATCCGAACCAGCTCGGCTCGGCGCGCGCGCCCGTGGAATCCCACGTGAAGCCATCGGGAGTCCACCCGGTGGCGTGCGCCGGGAGCTGGAAGTCGAAAAATTCGCCCAGATCGTCCAGCGCGCGGCGGAGGTATTCCCAATTTTTGCGGCGCGATTCGATGAATGCGGGAAGCTTTTTGAGTTGCGCGCGACCGATGGCTGCCTGGATGTCGAGCGGCTTCAGATTGTAGCCGAGGTGGCTGTAGATGTATTTGTGGTCGTAGCCCTCGGGGAGATCGCCGAGCTGCCAGCCGAAGCGTTTGCCGCAGGTGTTGTCCTTCCCGCTCGCGCACCAGCAGTCGCGGCCCCAGTCGCGGAAGCTCTCGACGAGGACCTTGAATTTCATGTCGCGCACGATGTTCACCGCTCCCCCCTCGCCCAGCGTAAGGTGGTGCGGCGGGTAGAAGGATTGGGTCGAGAGGTCGCCGAATGTGCCGGTGAGTTTCGCGGTCTCGCCGGGGCGTGCGTACCGCGAGCCGAGAGCGTCGCAATTATCCTCGACGAGCCAGAGGTTGTGCCGCTTGCAGAATTCCGCGGCGGCGGTGAGGTCGAAGGGATTGCCCAGCGTGTGGGCCATCATCACCGCTTTTGTTTTACCTTGTATAAATGCTGCTTCGAGCATTTCGGGACGTCCATTGAGCGTGAGCGGGTCGGCATCGATGAACACGGGCACCGCGCCGTTCTGGATCATCGGCGCGACGGTCGTTGGAAAACCGGCGGCAACCGTGATAACTTCGTCGCCGGGCTTGACGCGCCGCTCGCTCGGCAACTTCGCGCTGGTGAGCGTGGAGAACGCGAGGAGATTCGCGGAGGAACCGGAGTTCACGAGAATCGAGCGCTTGATGCCCATGAATTTCGCCAGCTCCTGCTCGAAGGCGTCCCCCTCGGCCCCGAGCGTGAGCCAGAAATCGAGCGTGGACGCAATGGCCGCCTCGACTTCATCGGCATCGAACACGCGGCCCGCGTACGGAATGACCGTTTCGCCTGGAACGAATTTGCGTCCTGTGGCGGCTTCCGCGGGAAGATTGGCCTGGTGCTGCATGGCGGAGAATTCCCGCGATAAGCGAAGTATCTCGGCTTTGATCTCGTCGGGTGTTTTCGACATGTCAGTGGTTCGATGCCCAGGCGATTCCAGTGGAGGAGGCATCGCGCTCGTATTCCCCGATTTGTGCGAGCGTGATTCCTTCGGCAGCGCCGGGGTCTTGATGGACGGTACGGTACCAGCCCACGGCATTTCCAACGGCCTTCTCGAAATCCCATGCCGGCTTCCAATGGAGGATTCGCTTTGCCTTTGCCGTGGAGAGCATGAGCAGCTTGGCCTCGTGCACAGCGCGCGGGTCGCTCTTGTCCTCCCACTTCCCGGGCCAGGTTTTCAAGACCGCGCCCACAAGATCGATCACCGGGCGGTTCGCTTCCTTTTCCGGGCCGAAGTTAAACGCTGTGCATACATCCGTCCTTCCTTCCCGGAGTTGCGACCCCAGCCAGAGATAGGCGCTGAGCGGTTCCAGCACATGCTGCCAGGGACGCGTCGCGGAGGGATTGCGCACGGGGATTGCCTCCCCCTTTTGCAAATGCCGGATACAATCGGGCACGATGCGGTCGAGCGCCCAATCGCCGCCGCCGATCACATTGCCAGCCCGGGCGCTGGCGATCCGCACGGGCGATTTGCCAAAAAAAGAACGCCGGTAGGCGCTGATCATGATTTCCGCCGCCGCCTTGCTGGAGCTGTAGGGATCGTGCCCCCCGAGGTGATCCTCCTCGACATATGCGTAATCGGTTTCGCGGTTCTCGTAGCATTTGTCCGTGGTCACGAACACCGCGCCGCACGGCTTGCCGAGCGAACGCAGCGCCTCCAGCACATGGGCGGTGCCCATTGCGTTGGTTTCGTAAGTCTCCAGCGGCTCCTCGTAAGAACGCCGAACCAAGGCCTGCGCAGCGAGGTGAAAAACAAAATCGGGTTCCGCGCCCGTGATGGATTCCTTCACGGCTTCGAGATCGCGCACGTCGCCGATTTCGTGTTTCAGGCGGGGCTCAAGCCCGAGCCGGTTGAATAACGAAGGCTCATCCGGCGGCAGCGAAAAACCGTGGACACGCGCGCCGAGACGCAGCAGCCACGCCGCGAGCCACGCTCCCTTGAAACCCGTGTGACCGGATAACCAGACGACCTTGCCCTCGTACGCTCCCGAAAACATCACCAGATTTTCCACGGCGCCCGGCCCGATTGCCAGATCTGCTCGAGCATTTGCTGCTCGCGGAAAGTGTCCATGCATTGCCAGAAACCGCGATGGACCCACGCCTTGAGCTGGCCTTCCTCGGCGAGCCGGCGCATCGGCTGCTGCTCGAAGATGCATTTGTCGCCCGTGAGAAATTTTCCGATTTTCGGATTCAACACGAAATAGCCGCCGTTGATAAGTTCCACTTCGCTCACCTGCTTTTCGCGGAAGGACACGACGGTGTCGCCCTGCAA
Organism: Chthoniobacteraceae bacterium; assembly: GCA_035550335.1. GTDB lineage: Bacteria > Verrucomicrobiota > Verrucomicrobiia > Chthoniobacterales > Chthoniobacteraceae > DASZPK01. Next base: position 5,805 of record DASZPK010000419.1, read on the forward strand.
TTTCAATTCGCCGAAACGGCTCTCGGGCGCGACGGCGGTTACAGTCGCGAGAGCACCATGCTTTTTGTGAAATTCAATGGTCGCGTTGATGTTCGTGTCGGAAAGGCCGTCACCGTAAGAGAGGAGAAAGGTATCGTCGCCGACATAGGGCAGCACGCGCTGGAGGCGGCCGCCAGTGAGTGTTTCCTGCCCCGTGTCGACGAGCGTGACGGACCAATCCTCCTCGTCGTGGCTCCCGTGGTATTTGATTTCGGGGACGGAGCCGAGGCGCAGCGTTACGTCGCTCGTGTTCCAATTGTAATTGCGGAAATACTCCTTGATGACCTCGCCCTTGTAGCCGAGGCAGAGGATGAATTCCTTGTGACCATGCGCGGCGTAGGTCTTCATGATGTGCCAGAGGACGGGGCGCCCGCCGACCGGAACCATCGGCTTGGGGCGGAATTCCGTCTCTTCGCGCAACCGCGTGCCGAGCCCGCCGCAGAGAATCACTACTTTCATTGCGGAGATAAAACAGCAGCCACAGCGCCGTAGCAAAACAAAAATTGCTCGACAAAGCGCGGCTGCTTCGCCGTTCTGTTTGCAAATCATGAACGGGAAAAAATCCTTCCTTTGGGGATTTCTCCACCGGCGGCACTGCGTGGTGCCCACGTGGCGCGGCTGGCTTTTGCTGCTGGCGATTCTCGCGCTCGTTGCGACGCTCGTGATCCGGAATGCCTATGACTTCCTCGCGATGAACGCGCCTCCGCAAGGGGGAATCCTCGTCGTCGAGGGATGGGGCCCGGATTATTTCATGCAGGACGCGGTGACGGTTTATAAAAGCGGGCGCTACGATGGGCTTTATGCCACCGGCGGGCCGCTCGAAACGGGCGTTGAGCTCACGCGATTCCAGAACTACGCGGAACTGGCCTGCGCGACCCTCGAGCACTTCGGCGCCGATCCGCAATCGCTGCATGCGGTGCCCTCGGATGGCGTAATGAAGGACCGCACTTACACATCGGCACTCGCCTTGAAAAAGTGGCTTTCCGATCACAACATGAAGGTGAATTCGATCACGCTTATCACCTTGGGCGCGCATGCGCGGCGCAGCCACCTGCTTTATCAAATGGCTTTTGGCAACGCAGTGAAGGTGGGAGTGATTTCAGTCGCGGACGATGATTTCGATACCCGCCGGTGGTGGACGAGCAGCTCCGGGTTCCGCACTGTCACGGACGAAATGGTCGCGTATTTTTACGCGCGCGTCCTGTTCCACCCGCCGAGGCAGGATTAGCGCGGAGGGCTCACAGGGCGCTTCCGCCCCATTTTAATTTGCGGCGGAGCACTTCGGAGAACGACATCTCTCGCAGCATCGCCAGCGGCAACGAATACTTTGCTTTGTGGATGCGGATGATGTCGCCGCATTCGACTTCGTGCTGCGGCTCGTGGCCGTCCACCGCGAGGAATATTTCGCCCTGGTCCCGGCAGGGGCGCACCTCGATCACGGACGAATCACTCACGATAACCGTGCGGTTCGTGAGCACGTGCGGGCAGATGGGGGTAATGACAAACACGCCCGAATCGGGCATCAAAATCGGTCCCCCGGCGGAGAGCGAGTAAGCGGTGGACCCCGTAGCCGTTGCGATGATGAGGCCGTCGGCGTTGTACTCCGTGAGCACCGAATCGTCGATTCGCGCGTCCAATCGGATCAGGCGCGAGAGCGCGCCGCGGCTGATGACGGCGTCATTGAGTCCGGTGAACCTGGCAATGATCCTGCCTTTACGGATGATTTCCACCGCGAGCAGCGTGCGCTGGCTCAGCACGTAATCCCGCGCGAGGATCGCATCCACCGCCTTGAGATACGCGGAGGAATTGACGCACGTGAGAAACCCGAGCGAACCGAGATTGATGCCGAAGATCGGCTTGATGTTTTTCCCCAGGTCATTAACGACTTGCAGAATAGTGCCATCGCCGCCAAGCACGACCAGTATGTCGCAGATTTCGCCGAGACGCGGCGTGGAAACGCCCTGCGATCGACGGACCAGCGCCGCGGTCCTTTTTTCCAATTTGACTGGCGCGCCCCGCTTTTTGAATTCATCCGCGAGCGTTTGGACGAGCGGGGCCGCGCCGGGTTTGGCGGTGTGGGCAATCAGGCCGATTAGTTTTTCAGGCATGCGAGAAACTCCTTGTTGCCCTCGGCTCCCTCGATGGGCGATTCGATCACGCCGCACCATTGCTTCGAAATTCCACGGACGAAATCCTCGATCTTGCGCACGGCGCGCTCGTGCAACCCCGGCTCGCGCACGATCCCCCCTTTGCCCACGTCGGCCCTGCCGAGCTCGAATTGCGGCTTGATCAATGAGAGAATCACGCCTTCTGGAGTTAGCAATTCGAAGGCGGCTGGCAAGATCAAAGTCAGCGAGATGAAGGAGACGTCTATTACACAAAGTTCAATCGGGTCGGGAATATCGCCCCGTGTGAGGTGGCGCGCATTCAATTTCTCGCGCACCGCCACGCGCGGGTCGCTGCGGATTTTCCAATCGAGCTGCCCGTGGCCGACGTCGATGGCGTGCACCTTCGCCACGCCGTGCTGGAGCAGGCAATCGGTGAATCCGCCGGTGGACGCCCCGATGTCGAGGCAAACTTTCCCGGTGGGATCGACGGCGAAATGCTTGAGCGCCGCTTCCAGCTTCAACCCGCCGCGGCCCACGTAGCGCATCGCGGATTTCACGGTAATCGCGGCGTCATCCGCCACGCGCGCGCCCGGTTTATCCACCAGCAACTCCCCCACCCTCACCTCGCCGGCCATGATCGCGCGACGCGCCTTTTCGCGGGTGTCGAAAATGCCGCGCGAGGCGAGCAGACAGTCGAGGCGTTGTTTCTGCGTTTTCAATTTCCCAAATAATTGCTTGAACTCGCGGGCTTTTCAATAACCCTTACCGCATGCCGTCCGAAGAATTAAAGGAAGCGATCAAACAAATGATGGTCGAGAAGTTGATGCTCAAAATCCCAAAGGAGCAAATCCAGGACGACACGCCGCTGTTCGGCCCCGGCGGGCTTGGCCTCGATTCCATCGACGCGCTCGAACTGGTCGTGTCGCTCGAAAAGCAATTCGGCGTGAGTGTCCCGAGCTCCGAAGTCGCAAAGAGCGCGCTGGTGAACGTCAATAGCATCCACGATTACATACTCGCGATGCGAATGGCGTGATCCGTGACTCAAACGGTTTCCGCCTCGTTCACCGCGTCGATCAATTTCCGCAGCCGGCCAAAACTCGTGCGGTGCGGATTGAAGACCAGTCGCGGCAACGCAAGCAGCTCGGGCTGGTTCTGTTCCTCGGGCAGCGCTTCGGACTGGATGATGGTCCCGCTCTGCAGGACATCGGCAAAACGGATGTTTAAATCCTCCAGCGCCTTGGGACTGAGCTTCCGCGCCAGGCGGATCACCATGCGGCTGCCGACCCACCGGTAGGAGTTGAAGTTCTTGTAGAATTTCAAAATCTCCCCGATGGCGACCTCTATGTCGTGCGTGATCCGGAACAGGTCGAAATCGCTTTCCGATACGAGGCCTTGCTTGAGCAGGTAATCGCCGAGGAAGCTGAACCACGTCTCCCAATAACGCCCGCCCGGCTGGTCCACAAGCACCACCGGGATGATGCGCGCCTTGCCCGTCTGCATGAGCGTGAGGACTTCGAACCCCTCGTCCATGGTGCCAAATCCGCCGGGAAAAAGCGCCACGGCGTGCGTTTCCTTGAGGAAGTTGAGCTTGCGGGTGAAAAAGTAATTGAAATTGATGAGCTTCGGGTCGCCTTCGATGGTCTCGTTCGCGTGCTGCTCGAACGGCAGCCGGATGTTGAGCCCGAAGCTGTGCGCCCGCCCCGCGCCGCGTTGCGCCGCGCCCATGATCCCCTCGCCGCCGCCGGTGATCGTCATGAAATCGTGCTCCTGCATCTTGCGCGCAAAAGCTTCCGCCGCGACGTAGGCCGGGCTGCCGGGGCTGGTGCGCGCCGAGCCGAATACGACCACTTTTTTGTATTGCGCATACGGCGCGAAGACCCGCGCGGCATAGCGCAGTTCCTTCAGCGAGCGGCTGAATAGTTTCAGGTCGGCGATGCCGAGGTTGTCGTGCCCCATCTTGAGCGCGGTGACGACCATCTCCTGGATCAACTCGGCGGATTTGCCGCAATCCCAGTCGTCGATCAATTGTTTCACGCGTGCGTCAATATCCGGGTTGCCTGTGGATGAACGCGGGCGGTTGGGAAGTGCGTGGATTGCTCCACCGGTAAAATCAGCCATGTGTTGAAAAAGTTCGGATCGGGGATGTTCGATCAGCTTGCATTAAAACCTCCCCGGTAGTAACTCTCAACTCCCAACTTTTTCCCGTCAAATGATCATTGTCATCCGCCCCAATACTCCCCGCGACCAAATCGACGCTGTCATCGCAGAGGTCGCCAAGCTCGGCTACGACCCGCGCCCGATTTTCGGCACGAACCAGACGGTGATCGCAGCGATCGGCGATGAGCGGACGCACCACACGCTCCAGTCGCTCATGGCATTCCCGCAGGTCGAGCAGGTAATGCCCGTGCAGAAGCGCTACAAGCTCGTGAGCCGCGAGTCGCACCCGCAATCGACCGTGATCGACGTGGACGGAGTGAAGGTCGGCGGCAACGAATTCATCATGATGGCCGGTCCGTGCTCCGTGGAATCGGAGGAACAGCTTCTCACTACTGCGCGCGCGGTGAAGGCCTCCGGCGCAAAAATCCTCCGCGGCGGCGCATACAAGCCGCGCACCTCGCCATACGAATTCCAAGGCCTCGGCAAAGAGGGTCTGCGCCTTCTGCAGGTCGCGAAAAAAGAGACCGGCTTGAAAATCATCACCGAGGTGTTGAGCGAGTTCGACGTCGAGCACGTGGCCGCGGCGGCGGACATCCTGCAAATCGGCGCGCGCAACACGCAGAACTTTCGGTTGCTCATCGAATGCGCCAAAACCGGCAAGCCGATCCTGCTCAAGCGCGGCCTGAGCGAACGCGTGGAGGAATGGCTCCTGGCGGCGGAATATATCCTCGCCCACGGAAACCCGAACGTGATGCTCTGCGAACGCGGCATTCGCACGTTCGAAACTTATACGCGCAACACCCTCGATCTCTCGGCGGTCGCGATCGCGAAGAAGGAATCCCATCTGCCGGTGATCGTCGACCCGAGCCAGGGCTGCGGGAGGGCCGACCTGGTGCAGATGCTTTGCCGCGGCGCCGCGGCGATGGATGCCGACGGGCTGTTGATCGAGGTGCATCCCAACCCCGCCGAGGCATTGAGCGACGGCCAGCAGCAGGTCGATTTCAATTCCTTCGCTGCGCTCGTGAAGGGATTGCAGCCCTATTTGCAGGTAGGCGGCCGCGCGTTCAATCCGCGGTAAAAGTAATCACGCCGTCCTTCACCCCGAGCGTCTTCGCCCTTGCCACGACGGGCCCCAGCACGGGCATGTTTTCGTTCGCGAGGAACGCGGCGCAGATGGTGGCGATCTTCCTGGCATTCACCGGGTTGATATCAGCATCCTTGAGTTTGACGCTGACGAAGGCCGTATGTAACACGTTGTTTTCTTTCGATACCGTGAAGCGCGCCTCGCCGTTCAGGTATTGGTCACCGGCCGGCAGGACACCGGTCATGATGATCTGGTCATTTTCGATGCCGGCGTGCAACCTCCCTTGGGGCAGCTTCCAGTCCGGGCTGTACGCCAGCAGGAGATTGATGTCGCCAGCCGTGAGTGTCAGCGTTTTCGTGGATGCATCCCGAAAATCATCCACCCGCTTGAGCAGCGTCTCGTAATCGGCCCGGGTGCCGGTTTCCGCGGGTATTTCGGCCGGCTTGTCCGAGGCATGGGCAACAATCTTTGTGCTGATCTTCAAATAACCCCAGATGAGGACGCCAAACAGAAACGCCCCGACGAACGCCATGGCGACGCATCCTCTCCCAACGCAGCCCATTCCGCCTTTCGGCCTGTTCCCGTTCATTGCCGGCTCAATCTCCAGAAAAGAGCACTGCCGAAAAGGATGAAGACGATATCCGGGAGCCAGATCAACAGCTCGGGATGCAGCTTCGGATTGTTCTGCGCCATGGTGCCCAATTGGATGAAGAAAAAGTAACCGAACGCGACGATGATGCTGAAAAGAAAACCAATCGAAGTTTCCTTGCGGTGCGCGGTGATGGCGAGAGGCACGGCGATGAGTGCCAGGGCAAACGAAGCCAGCGAGAAGGAGAAGCGTTTGTTGATCTCAGTGAGGGTCGATGCGAGCCGCTTGTCGTTTTCCGTGCCCGGGTGGGCCTTGTAGTCGGCCACGTCGTTCCACAATTCGGGGAGCGATTTCCGCGAGGGAACGCGCAACCCTCTGTACCGGGCGATCAATTTATCGAGCGGAATGGAAAAGACGCTCTCCTGCATCGTGATACCCTCCTGGATCTTTTTGAGATCGCCGGGTGCGTCTGGATCGTGCTGCTCGACCTGGGCGTTGAAAATATGCAACTTCACCGCGTCGTCGGAGGTGCGCAATTCCCCCCTCTTGGCATACAGTACCCGCTGGACACTGGCGTCCTTTGGGTCCAATTCATAGACGAGGATGTTGTCCAGTTCCGCCCCGTGCTTGTCCTCTACGTAGATTTTTTTGTCGGGGAATTCATCGATGATGTGGTCGCTCTCGAACAGCGAGAGCGGGTCCTGCGTGGCCACCCTCACCATGGCGTTCTTCGCGTTGTCCTGCGCGCGCGGGGCCACGTCGAGATTGATCCAGAGGCAGATTGCCACGCACACGAGCGCGAGGGCGAACAGCGGAACGCAGATGCGGGTGGTGCTGATGCCGCTCGAACGCATGGCGACCAGCTCGTTCTCGCCAGACAGCTTTCCAAACACCAGCAGCACCGCCGTGACGAATCCCCACGGAATGGTGTAGGTCAGCGAAAACGGGATGATGTAGGCCACGAAGCTCAGGATCAGATCGAGCGGCACAGCCTGGTTGATCATCACATCGAGCAATTGTTTAAACAGGTTGCCCAGCACGAGGACGAAGGTCATCACCGACACGCCGAAAAGCGTCGTGAATAACATTTCCCTTCCAATGTAGCGGTCGAGCAACTTCATCGAGCCCCCGATAGTGACGCCGAATCAAAAATGAATGCAAGCAGCTTTGGCGTGCGGGCGGGCGTTTTCGATTCTTTGGATGGATACGGTTGCCTCCGGCGCTTAAAATCGCTTTCCTAGCAACCTTTTCCAACAATGCCCGAAACAATCCTGAGCGCCAGCGAACTGAACGTCCACTACGGAGACCGCGTGGTGCTCGATGGCGCGGGCGTGGTCGTGCATGCGGATGACCGCGTCGGCATGGTGGGGAGCAACGGAGCCGGCAAGTCGACGTTTCTTAAGATCGCCGCCGGTATGATGCCGCCCGACAGCGGAAACGTAGTGCGGCGCCGCGACCTGGTGACCGGTTATCTCCCGCAGGTTTTCGACCTGGCCGACGACAAGACCGTGCACGAAAACATCCTCGACGGCGCGAGGTACGCGCTGGAAATGATCCGCGAATACGAGCAGACCCCGGCGGATTCCGCGCGTAGCGGCGAATTGCTCGGGAAGATCGAGCACGCGGGCGGCTGGGACATCGAGCACCGCACACGGAGCCTCATCACGCATTTGCACGCGCCGGAGGCGGACCGCATCACCGGCACGCTCAGCGGCGGGGAGAAACGCCGCGTGGCCCTCTGCCGGGCGCTCCTCGCGCAGCCCGATTTTCTGATCCTCGACGAACCGACGAACCACCTCGACACCGAATCGATCGAATGGCTTGAGGATTTTTTGAAGAAATACCCCGGCGCGGTTTTGTTCGTGACCCACGACCGTTATTTCCTCGATCGCATCAGCACGCGGATTGTGGAGGTGGCGCGCGGGAAGATTTTCACGCACGAGGGGAATTACACCGATTATTTGCTGGCGAAGGCGGAACGCATGGCCATCGAGGAGCAGCAAGAGCGCGGCAGGCAGAAATTCCTCAAAAAAGAGCTGGAATGGATCCGCCGGCGGCCGAGCGCGCAACGCACGAAATCGCGCGACCGCGTGGATCGCTTTTATGAAACCGCGGCCATCGCCGCGCCGGAAAAGGAACTGGATGTGGAACTGGTCATCCCTCCCGCGCCAAAGCTGGCGAACCGGATCATCGAATTGAAGGAAGTTGCCGCCGAAATCGGCGGGCGCACGCTTTTCAGCGGCTTGAACCTGAATCTCCAGGCCGGGTCGCGGCTCGGCATCGTGGGCCGTAACGGCCTCGGCAAGACCACTCTGCTGCGCATCATTCTCGGCGACCTGGCGCCTTCGCGCGGCACGGTGGAGATCGGCACACGTACGCAGATCAATTACATTGACCAGGGGCGCCTGCTTTTGGACGACACGAAGACGATTTTCCAGGAGGTGGGCGAAAACAGCGAACACGTGAAGCTGGGCGAGGAGACGATCACGCTCCGTGCTTACCTGCGGCGTTTTCTTTTCACCGAGGACCGCATCAACACGCGCATCGAATTGCTCAGCGGCGGCGAGCGCAGCCGGGTGATCCTCGCCAAAATCCTCAAGCGCGGCGGCAATGTGCTCGTCCTCGACGAGCCGACCAACGACCTCGACCTCGCCACGCTGCGGCTGCTCGAGGAGGCCTTGATCGCCTTCGAGGGGGTCGTGCTGGTGGTGAGCCACGACCGTTATTTCCTGAACCGTGTCTGCACGGGCATTATCGCGTTCGAGGGCGAAGGCCGCGTGACACAGCACGTGGGCAATTACGAATATTACACGGAGAAGCGCGCGCAGGCGGCCACAGCGGAGGCAAACGCTTTCGAGCCCGCAAAGGCCGCGTCGAAAAACCCGGTTCGCCCGCGAAAGCTCAGTTACAAGGAATCGCGCGAGATCGAAACCATCGAATCCGACATCCTCGCGGCGGAGACTGCCGTATCGGACCTGGAGACGATATTTGCCGCGCCCGATTTTTACGAGAAACATGGCGACCAATGGGAAAAGCTCGACGCCCAGTTGAAAGCAGGCCGCAAAAAGGTCGCCGCATTGTATGCCCGCTGGGAGGAACTCGAAAAAATTCGCGCATTGACCATGATCCCGGAAGACCCATCATAAGGCCGTTGCGCCTTCCACCCACGAAGTTTACATTGAGACCATGGACAATCCCAAGCCCGCAACGCAGTCGCCGACACCCGAGGAAATCGCGCTTCGCGCCTACGGCTATTACGCGCAGGAAAACTTTCCCGAAAACCGCGACCTGGAGCACTGGCTCCGCGCCGAGCGGGAGTTGACCGAAGAGCGGAGCAGCAACACGCCGCCCGCCCCATGGCCGCCCGAATCCGGCGCTGGCGCTTGATCGCTATTTTTGCGCGGTGAGCTTTTTCAGCAGGAAATAAAGCGCTTCCAAGCGACCCACCTGCGCCCCGGAGCGCAAGCCGCGCCGGTAGGGCTCGCCCCAGATCGATTCCACCTCCACCTCCCGACCCTCCCAATAGTCGATCAGGCTTGAGGGTTTGTAAGCGCCCATTTTCACGGTGCGCGCGATCTGCTCCTCGATGAATTCATGCGGAATCACGTGGCCTTCCTTCGCTGCGGCGCCGATGACCTCGGCCATTAAATTCCGGCTGAGCAATTGCAAACCCTCGTCGCCGACCACGAGGTCGGTCGTGATGCCACCGGCGGCGATGGTGAGGCCGTTGAAAGGGACATTCCATACCAGCTTGCGCCAGCGTTCGGTGCCGAGGTTTTCCACGGCGCGGGTGTGGATGCCCGTTGCGTTGAAATCATCGACGACGCGCTTGGTGCGCGGTTGCGACGGACGGTCCATCTCGCCGATGGAGAGCGCGCCGTAGCCGAAATGCTCGACGACGCCAGGGGCGGTCCTATTTAAACAAACGAAACAAAGGCCGCCCATCACCCGCTCCCTGCCGAAACGCTCCGCGAGGAAATCCTCGTTGCCGAAGCCGTTCTGCAAGGTGAGCAGCGCGGTGTTTTCCTTCAGGAGCGGCGGGATGAGTTCCTCCAGCGCCTTGTTCGCGGTCGTTTTCAGGGCGATCAATACGAGGTCGCACGGACCGATCTCGGAGGTCGATCCCCGCGCATTCACGTTTGTGAGATGAAAGTCCCCGCCGGGGGAGCGGATTTGCAAGCCGTTCTTCCTCACGGCTTCGAGGTCGCGGCGCATCAGGAAATGGACATTCCCTCCATGGTGCGCAAGCATCGCTCCATAATAGCAGCCCACCGCGCCGGAGCCTACGACAGCGACTTTGTAACCATTTTCGAACGCTTCAAAACTCATTCGCGCGCATCCATCCTCACTTTTCACCCGGAAACATTTTGCCCCTGGCCTTCACCATTCCCTCCGAGAGCCATCCATATTTTCCGTCGAGAACATCGCGCGCCAGGGCGTATCCCCGCTTGTCCGTGTTGTGATGCATCGAGGAAAACATCCCCTCGATGCGCAGCCGTGACGACCTGCAAAAATAGTCCGCGAGATGAATCAATTCCAACTTGTTTTGCGCCTTTGCCAGCATCGCCTGTGCGCGGCTGCACGTCGCGGTGATGGCGAACAATTCGGTGCCTATGTCCACGAAACGCCCGAGGAGGACCTGCTTTCTTTCGAGCTTGGGTCCATTCAGCGCCATCGCGTGGAAAAGCGCGCGAGCGAGCTTTTTCGACGTCCGCTGCGCGAACCGCACGTGCCCGCGCAATGCCGGGTCCCACTGCGGCTCGCTCCCATTGTCATCCGCTTTCTTTCCGCGTCGCAGCAGATGCATGGGAAGCCACTGCTGCGGATACCATTTCGCGTAAAACAATGTTGCGCCAAAAGCGGCCTTCGCCCGCTTGAACAACGGCAGTTGCGAGTTCAGCATCGGCGCGCCGACTTTCAAGTGCGGGTCGAGCGCCTCGCGTGCAATGAAAAGCCGCATGATTTCGCTCGAACCCTCGAAAATCAAATTGATGCGGCTGTCGCGCATCATCCGCTCGACCGCGATCGGCTCCTCGCCGCGGCCCTTCAAGGAAGCCGCTGTCTCGTACCCGCGTCCTCCGCGGATTTGCATCGTGTCGTCGACGATTTCCCATGCGCGCTCGGTCGCCCAGAGCTTGCACATCGCCGCTTCGAGCCGCACGTCGGCTTTCTTGTCCTTGTCCACAAGGGAGGCGGCGAAAAAGCTCATCGCCTCGATCGCGAAGGTGTCCGCCGCCATGCGCGCGATCTTGTCGGCGATCGCCGCGTGCTTGCCGATCGGCTGTCCCCATTGCACGCGCTCGTTCGCCCATTTCGTCGTGATTTCGAGGCAGCGCTTGGAAAAACCCGCGCATGCAGCAGGCAGGGTGAGGCGCCCGGTGTTTAACGTTGTGAGCGCCACTCGCAACCCCTTCCCCTCCTCCAGCAGGATATTCTCCCTCGGCACCTTCACATCCTTGAAACGGATCACCGCGTTGTAAAGCGCCTTCAGCCCCATGAAGCGGCAGCGCGTCGCCACCTCGACGCCGGGATCGTGCATGTCGACGATGAACGCCGTGATCTGGTTGCGCGGCTTGCCGTTGACCACCTTCGATGGCGTGCGCGCCATCACGACGATCACGCCCGCTTTCACCCCGTTCGTGCACCAGAGCTTCTCGCCGTTGATGATGAAAAATTTGCCGTCCTCGGTCGGTTCGGCGTGCGTTTCCATCTTCGCGGGGTCGGACCCGACTTTCGGCTCGGTGAGTGCAAACGCCGAAATCTCCCCGCGCGCCACGCGCGGCAGGTAGCGCCGTTTTTGCTCCTCGTTGCCGAACATGATGAGCGGCTGCGGCACGCCGATGGATTGATGCGCGGAAATCAGCGCCGTAAGGTTGCCGCAATAGCTTCCGAGCAGCATGCCCGCGCGGCAATAGTTCGTCTGCGAAAGGCCGAGCCCGCCGTACTCGCGCGGGATTTTGATGCCGAACGCGCCCATCTGCGCGAGGCCGTCGAGGACCACCTGCGGGATCTCGCCGGTGGCGTCGATTTCATCCGGGTCCACGCGGTCGCGCAAAAACGTCTCGAGCTTTAGCAAAAAAACATCGCCCTTCTCCCGGTCCTCCGCCGGCT
>DASZPK010000420.1:0-2043 GCA_035550335.1 Chthoniobacteraceae bacterium
TCTCACCGACGAGGCGGTGGAGCATTTGCTCAAGGACATTTTGCAGGAGGAAGCGCGGCGCGCGGTCACCATCGACCAGATCCAAAAACGGGTGGCGGAACATTTCGATGTGCGCCTTGCCGACATGACCAGCAAGCGCCGCCCGGCGAACATCGCGTTCCCGAGGCAGGTGGCGATGTACCTCGCGCGCGAGCTCACGAAGACTTCGCTCAGCGAAATCGGCGACGCGTTCGGCGGACGCGACCACGGCACCGTCCTGCACGCGCACAAGCTCGTATCCGGGCGGATAAAGAGCGAAGAGAAGGTGCGGCAGATGGTCTCGTTCCTCGACAGCCAGTTGAATCGCTAAGCAAAGTGAAAAGTGAGAGTGGAAAGTGAAATGCCCGCGAGCGGCACGAGTCATCCGGATGTTCGCACGACTGATGAAGTCCACGCTCACGAAAAATGCATGGCATCAAACTGCGCCATTCCACTTTCCACTCTCACTCTTCACTTTTTTCCCTTTGACATCATGGGAGGGATTGCGATTATCCAGAGGAATTCCCCCCGCGGTCGTCCATGCGGAGGGCCCACCTTGTTATGAAATTCAGCGTTAGCAAAGAAAAGCTCATCGAAGGCCTCCAGACCGTCCAGAACGTGGTCAGCACCCGCACGACCCTCCCGATTCTCTCGAACGTGCTGCTGCAGGCGAACGGCAACGAAGTGAAACTCACGACGACGGACCTCGACGTGGGCGTGTGCGGAAGCGTGGAGGCGGGCGTGGACAAGCCGGGCGCGACGACGCTGCCGGCGCGACGGTTGTTTAACATTGTGCGCGAGCTCCCCGCGAGCGAAATCCATTTCGAGATCGATTCGAAGAACGTGGCTTCGATCAAGAGCGGCTCCAGCTTTTTCAAAATCCTCGGGCTGCCCGAGGAGGAATTCCCCCCGCTGGCGAAGTTTGACAAGGCGAAGGCGTTCACGCTGCGGCAGAAGGATTTCAAGGACGGGCTTAAGAAAACCGCCTACGCTATCTCGACCGACGAGACGCGCTACGTGCTCAACGGCATTCTCTTTTCGTTCAAGGACAACAAGCTCACCCTCGTGGCCACCGATGGCCGCCGGCTCGCGCTGGTGGAGATCGAGGTGGAATTCCCCCGCAGCCAGGAGATGGACATCATCGTTTCCAGCAAGGCGGTCGGCGAACTCGCGCGCCTGCTCGGCGAGGATGGCGACGTGAAGTTGAGCGTGGGCGAGAACCAGATCGCTTTCCAAGTCGGCGAGACGCTGCTGGTCTCGAAATTGATCGAGGGCAATTACCCGAACTACCGGCAGGTGATTCCCGCCGAGACGAAGGAGCGCATCACGCTGGAGCGGGAGCTCTTCCTCAATTGCGTGCACCGCGTGTCGCTGCTCGCAAGCGAGAAATCGAACTCGGTGAAGTTGATTTTTTCCAAGAACAACATCGACGTCACCGCCAACACACCCGATGTGGGCGAGGCGAAGGAATCGATGGCCGTGCAATACAAGGGCAAGGAATTTTCCATCGCGTTCAACCCGGAATTTTTGATGGCGCCGCTGCGCAATCTCCCGAACGACGAGGTATTCCTCGATCTCACCGATGAGATGAGCCCGGGCGTGATCAAGATCGCGAGCGCGTTCCTCTACGTGCTGATGCCGATGCGCATCAGCTAGGGCGCTGTGACCGGTAGGGGCTCCCCGGGCAGCCCGACGCGTTAACACGGCGCGCAATTCTCGCACGGCGGTCGGCCCGGAGGTCCGACCCTACCAGCCCCTTGCGGAAATTTATTTTCCCCCTTGCAATGCCGCTCAGCGTGACTGGGATTTGACTGTCTTCGTCCCTTTCTCCACGAACTTTCCGCCGTTGATGAGGAGCCTCACGGTTTCCGTGGATTCGTCGTCCCACTTTCTTTTCAAAATGAGATAGCTGCGGCCGTTTACTTCCTCGATTTTGCCCGTGACGGAATCGGGACCGCCTTCATAGGCATTGTAATAGTCGAGGCCCGGCATTTCGGCGTCGTTTTGAAACATCAAATAGATGTG
>DASZPK010000421.1:0-1692 GCA_035550335.1 Chthoniobacteraceae bacterium
ATCTTCGGCGATTTCACGCCCACAGGCTGCTTGCCGTTCCAAATCCCGCGTTCGGTCGACCAGGTCGGCCCCGACGACAAACTCGCCGACGCCAAGGAGAAATGGGACCTCCCGTACGACCTCGGCGCCACCGACAAGGAGCGCGCAAAAATCCGCGGCTTCATCGAGCGCGACGAGCACGTCCCGCCGATCTTTGGCAACCCGCTCTTCCAATATGGCGCGGGCCTGCAGGGATTCACCCCCGGCGACGCATCCAAGGCGCCGTGAACAGGGCAGGGACGCCGCAATTAAATCTTGTCGTCCCCGCACCGGCTGCTTAATTTCCGCCTTCCGCTGGACGATTGACCGCAATCGCCCATCTGTAAAATGAGCCAGCCATTAGCCAATAAGATCGCCTTTGTGACCGGGGGAGCCCGGGGCATCGGGCGCGCCGTGGCGCTGAAACTCGCCTCCGCCGGCTGCGACGTGGCAATCGCCTACCACAACAGTCACGAGGAGGCCGAGGCCGTCTGCAAAAGCATCCGCGACCTGGGCCGCAAGGCGCTCGCCGTGCAGACCGATGTGAGCGACCCGGCGAGCGTGGCCGAGGGGTTCGAGGAATTCCGCAAGCAATTTGACCGCGTCGACATTGTGGTGAGCAATGCCGCCATCGGCGTGCTCAAGCCTGCAATGGAACTTTCGCTCAAGCATTTCCGCCGCTGCATGGAGACGAACGCGCTCGCGCTGAATTCCCTGGCGCAAAACGCCGTGCCCATCATGCCCGAGGGAGGCTGCATCATCGGCCTCTCCAGCCTCGGCTCCGTGCGGGCGATCCCGCATTACGCGTATATCGGCGCGTCGAAGGCCGCGCTCGAATCCCTCTCCCGCGCCCTCGCGCAGGAACTCGGCCACACGAAAAAAATCCGCGTCAACATCGTGAGCGCCGGCGTGGTCGATACCGACGCGCTGAAATTTTTCCCGAACCGCGAGGAACTCCTCGCCGAATCCGCCCGCCGCACCCCGATGGGCGCGTTGCTCACCACCGAACAGGTTGCGGATGCCGTCTATCTCCTCTGCCTCCCCGAGGCGTCGATGATCACCGGCCACACGCTGGTGGTCGATGGCGGCTATTGCATTTCCGGATGAGCGCGCACCTCATAGATCCCGGGCTTAAGGATGGAGTTGCCTTGGTCACCGGCGGCAGCCGTGGCATCGGCCGCGCCATTGTGGAGACGCTCGCCGCAGCCGGCATGGACGTCACCTTCACCTATCTCGGCAACGCGGAGGCCGCGCAGGCCGTCATAGCCGCGAACCCTGGCGCGAAAATCTCCGCCGCGCAGGCCGATGTGCGTGATTCCGCCGCGTGCAACGCGCTCGTGGAAAAACTTTTCGACCGCGCGGGAAAAATCGACCTCCTCGTCAACAACGCCGGCGTGGTCCGCGACAATCTCCTCTCCGGCCTCGAGGACGACGACCTGCGCGCGGTCTTCGACACGAACATTACCGGAACTTTCAACATGGCGCGCGCCGTCGCCCCGTTCATGGTTTCCAAGCGGCGCGGCAAGATCATCAACATCAGCTCTGTCTCCGGCGAAAAAGGCGGGCGCGGCCAGACGAACTACGCAGCGAGCAAGGGGGCGATCAACGCCTTCACCAAGGCGCTCGCCGTGGAGCTCGCCCCGCGCGGCATCACCGTGAATGCGGTGGCGCCCG
>DASZPK010000422.1:0-1948 GCA_035550335.1 Chthoniobacteraceae bacterium
ATGATAACGCCGGCTTCGGCCTCAAATACGAATCGACCAGCGGCTACAAAGGCGTGGGGTGGTACACCGTCCCCGACAACAAGCAATGGTACACCAAAAGCTGGCGGATCGACGACGCGCAATTTGTTGGCAAATGGGGTTACAGCTTCACTCTCGATTCGGACGGCAATCAGTATAACAAATATTACATCCAGAGCGTGACGGTCACGAAGCTGGATAAGTGACCCACCCTGCCAGGTCCTCCGCGAGCGGCGCGTCCCATTCGAGCGTTTCCTCGCCTGCGTTTACTTTCAATTTCGTACAATGCAGCGCGTGGCGCGGCAGCAACAGCTCCCGCTCCAGCTCCGGCGTCCACCCCGTTTCGATGAACGTGAGGTAATGCCCTTCGTCCGGCCCGTAAATTTTGTCGCCGACAAGCGGATGACCGATGTGCGCCATGTGCACGCGGATTTGATGCGTACGCCCCGTCTGCGGCATCGCGCGCACGAGACTGAAACGGTTTCCGTTCGTCGTGTTTTTTTCAAAACGTTTCTCGACGCGCACCCGTGTGCGCGCCTCCGCGCCGAGCGGATGCACACCCTGCTTGAGCCAGATGCGGGAAAACCCGTGCGCGCCGAGACGCGCGAGCGGCGCGTCGATTTCATACTCGTCGCGCGCCGGCCAGCCGAAGACGATGGCGAGATACTCCTTGTGGATGCGCCTCTCCTCCATCAGCCCCGCAAACCGCCGCGCGGACGCCGCTGTTTTACAAACGAGCGTCAGCCCGCTCGTCTCGCGGTCGAGCCGGTTGATGATCGAGACCTGCCCGCCGTTCGCGATCTCGAATGCGAGCAATTCCCGCAGGCCGTTCCAAAGCGTAAACGCCCCGCGCGGCTTGCTGGGGTGCGCCTCGAGAAACGGCGGCTTGTCCACGACGATCCAGTCACCACTTTCGGCGACGATGCGGAAATTCCGGTTGGTGCGCACCCCCTCTTTCATGACTGCCCGGAACAATGCGGCAGGACCGTTCGCCGCGCGAATGGAAAATCCAAAAGATTGCTTCTCACCCCCCGGTGAGTGTGCTAATCGTGACCATCGCGGCGCAAAACGCCGCGACCCGACAACAAAACCACACATGAGCAACGGCAAAGATTTCGGCACGCAACTCAAGGGACTGCACCTTTTCACGGAATTCACGGATGACGAGATGCAAGCCTTCCTCGAACTCGTCGACCCGCTCACGGTCAAGGCCGGCGACACCATCGTGAGGCAGGATGAAACCGGCGATTGCATGTTCATCCTTGTCGATGGAAAAGCGCGCGTCATCCATCGCAAGGAGGGCAAGCAATTCGAGCTCGCCATTCTCGGCTCGGGCGATTTCTTCGGTGAACTCGCACTCGTGGACGAAGGCCCGCGCTCGGCGGACGTCGAGGCCGCGGAGGAGTGCAGGCTGCTGCAAATCTCGCAAAGCGTCATCCGCGCGCTGGCAGGAGTTTATCCCAGCGCCGCCTTCAAAATCCTGATCGCGGTCGGCCGCGTGCTCGTGTCGCGCCTGCGCAAGGGCAACCAGAAGTACATCGACTCCCTCCTCCTCGCCTCCGGGAAGGATTGAGCCGCGCCGGGAACGGCACCGCATTTCGCATTTTTTTCAATGACCTCAGAAGTCCAGCACACCATCGCCAAACGGGCCAGCCTTTCCGGCATCTCGCTCCACACGGGTGAAAACGTTGTTGTCACCCTGCTCCCCGCCCCGCCCGGCTCGGGCATCAAGTTCAAGCGCATCGACTTGAAGGACGAGCCTACCATCGACGCCCGTGTGGAAAACGTGAAATCCTCCGAGCGCTCCACCACGATCGCCGAGGGGAACGTGAAGGTGCACACCGTCGAGCATGTCCTCTCCGCCCTCTCCGCCTTCGGGGTGGACAACGTCGTGATCGAGATGAACGCCAACGAGCCGGCCATCGGCGAC
>DASZPK010000423.1:0-3624 GCA_035550335.1 Chthoniobacteraceae bacterium
CGCTCACGCCCTTTGAATTCCAGCGCGAAATCTCGCTGGCCGACAACATCGTTACACTTTCCTACCGGCTCACAAACATCGGACGCGAGCCCGAGGAATATGTCTGGACCATCCACCCGCTGCTCACGCTTGAAGAGGGCGACCGAATGGAACTCCCCGCGGCAGTCACCGAATTCCGCATCAACGGCGGCAGCAGCGCTCCCGAACTCTCCTTCGGTGCGACATGGAAATATCCCGCGCCGTTTGAAAATTTCCGCCTCGATCATCTGCAACTCGGCGCAAACATAGACGCCTGCGTGAAAGGCTTCACCCATCCTCTCCCTCCCGCCCCTGCCACCGCCGCGATTGCTAACGACCGCACCGGCGACCGCCTCGAATTCCAATGGAACGCCGCCGAGAACGACACCCTCGGCATCTGGCTCACCCGCGGCGGCCTCAAGGGCTGGCATCACGTCGCCCTCGAGCCCACCAACGGCGCGCCCGACAGCCTCTCGCAAGCCTGCACCGATTGGAAACGCCACGGCCTCCTCGCACCCGGCGAAACGAAACGCTGGCGTCTTCGCCTCGCGGTCGGCAAACCTTGAATTCCGTCGCCACCTGTGGTGCATTCGGTTAAACATCCGTTATGACTTCCTCCGCGACTTCGACCGGGGCCTGCGATGGCGCGTTTGCCGCCACGCGCTGGACGCTCGTCGTCGCGGCGGGGCAGGAGGACGCCGCCCCTGCCATGCGCGCCCTCGCGGAATTGTGCCAGAGCTACTGGCGCCCGCTCTACGCGTATGTCCGCAGGCGCGGATGCAGCCCCGAGGAGGCGCAGGATTTGACCCAGGAATTCTTCGCGCGGCTGCTCGCAAAAAACTACCTCGCGGGCGTTGACCGCGCGAAAGGCAGGTTCCGCTCGTTCCTCCTCGCGTCGCTCAAGCATTTCCTCGCCAACGAATGGGACCGCGCCCGCACACTCAAGCGGGGTGGGGGACGCCCCGTCGTCGCTCTCGACGCTCTTTCCAGCGAGGAGCGCGCCCGCATCGAGCCCGCGGACAATCTCAGCCCTGACAAAGCCTTTGAACGCCAGTGGGCGCTCACGCTCCTCGATCAGGCCCTCGCGCGTTTGCGCGCGGAATACACCGGCGATGGCCGCGGGGAGCAGTTCGATTTGCTCCGGCAGTTCATCGGGGCCGATGAGGGTGAATCCTACGCCGCCATCGGCGAAAAATGCGGTATGAGCGAGGGCGCGGTGAAAGTGGCCGTGCACCGCCTCCGCCGCCGTTACCGCGATGTGTTGCGAGAAGAGATCGCGCAGACCGTCACGCGCCGCGAAGAGATTGACGAGGAAATCAGGAGCCTTTTTGCGGCTTTCCAATAATTTTGCAAAATAATCCGTAACCCCGCGCCGCATTTCTTTCTGTAAGGGATGAACACATTCCACTAAAAAGAAATGCCCCCGATGAGCGATGCAAAAAAATGCGCCAAGTGCGGCGCGGAACTGGCGTCCGGCGCACCGGAAGGATTCTGCCCTGCCTGCCTGCTGGTCCGCGGGCTGGAAACGCAGGGCGCTCCAGCGGCGGGATTCACACCTCCTTCGCCCGCCGAATTGGCGCGCTATTTCCCGCAACTCGAAATTCTGGAACTGCTCGGGCGCGGCGGCATGGGTGTGGTTTACAAGGCGCGGCAAAAGCAGCTCGACCGCATGGTCGCGCTCAAAATCCTCGCCGTCCCCGCGAGCGGCGACCCCGCGTTCGCTGAGCGTTTCGCCCGCGAAGCGCTGGCGCTGGCGCGCCTCAGCCACCCGCACATCGTCGCCGTGTACGATTCGGGCCGCACCGACGGCCTCTATTATTTCCTCATGGAATATGTCGACGGGATGAACCTGCGACAGTTGTTAAACAACGCGAAAATCACCCCGGGCGAGGCGCTCGCCATCGTGCCGCAGATTTGCGAGGCGCTGCAATACGCGCACGACCAAGGCATCGTCCACCGCGACATCAAGCCGGAGAACATCCTCATCGACAAAACGGGCCACGTGAAAATCGCCGACTTCGGCCTCGCAAAAATCATCGGGCGCGAGGCGGACATCACGCTCACCGCCACCGGCGCGGCCATGGGCACGCCGCAATACATGGCCCCCGAGCAGATCGAACGCCCGCAGCAGGTCGACCACCGCGCGGACATCTACTCGGTCGGCGTGGTGTTTTACCAAATGCTCACGAGCGAATTGCCGATGGGCCGCTTCGCCCCGCCCTCGAAAAAAGTGCAAATCGACGTGCGCCTCGACGAGGTGGTCCTGCGCGCGCTCGAGAAGGAGCCGGATCTCCGCTGGCAGCAGGCCGGCGAAGTGAAAACGCAGGTGGAGACGATCGTGAGCACGCCGGCGCAACCGGCGGGAAATGCGTCGCCAAAAGATTCCGCCGATTCTTCAGCAACTGACCGTACCCGGCGCGCGTTCCAGGCGGTGAAAATCCCGGCCATCGGGATGATGGTGCTCGCCGGCCTCGGGCTGATCGCGTGCGTGGTGGTCGCGTATTGCTTCGCGATGAGATTGCTTTTCCACGACTACGCGCATGGCATTGACGGCTTCATGGCGCTCGTCGCAATGGTCCCGCTGGTGTTAAACATTTTCATCCTCAGGGCGGCCCGGCGCATGATGCAATTGCGCGGGCATACTGGCGCGGTTTGCGCCGCGATCCTGCTTATCATCCAATCCCTCGGATGCGGCGCTTTCCCCACTTTGCTGGTTCCCGCCGGCCTGGCGGGGCTGGCCTGCGGGATCTGGGTGCTGGTGGTGTTGAACAAGCAGGAGGTGAAGGAGGCGTTCGACGAGACCGCCGCTCTCTCGCGCACCGTGCCCCATCTTTCCAAGGCAGCCATCATCGGCGCGTGCTGGATACCCGTGAGCTTGATCGCTCTCATTGTGTTGTTTGGCAGTTTTTATCTCCTGAGTTCCAACAAGCACCCGACAACCGTTCCGGCGGCTCCCGCTCCATCCCAAACACCGCAATAAAATGAACTGGTTCGCACTATTGATCCTGGTCCCGCTCGCGTTGATTGGCCTTAGCGGCCCGTTTGCCACGACGATCCTCGGCTGCATCGCCATCTCGCAAATCCGCCGTTCCAACGGAAAAATTCACGGCCTTGGGCTGGCGGTGTTCGATGCGCTGTTTTACCCGTTGCTGGCGCTCGCGGGGATCATCCTGCTGCTGGTCCGGTTGGCTCCCCCGTCCTTCATGTACGGGCGGATCGTCGTTCTGCCGCTGGCGGCAGCGGTATTCGCATGGCTGGCGACCGTCATTGTTCGCCGCGTGTGGCGCGCGGCCAGCCGCGGCATCGACGGCGCGCCCGGAGCTGAGGATTCGCGTCCACGGTCCGATGCCAGGCGGGTGATCACTCTGCTGGCGGTTGTGATTCTGCCGATGATTTTTGTAATCGGGATCGCCCTCCTGTCATGGCGCTTCTCCCGGTCCGCCCCGAGAGATGCTTACTCGCTCGCAGATCACCCCGAGGAATTGCGCGAACGCTCCATCAGCGAAGTCATCCAGGCCGGCATCGCCAAACCGCTTGCTCCCTGGGCCTGGCAGGAACTGGATCGCCGGCATCTTACCCCCGCCGATGGCGACCGGATTTTAAGCG
>DASZPK010000424.1:0-11321 GCA_035550335.1 Chthoniobacteraceae bacterium
TGAGTTGCTTGATGACCAAATCATGCCGGATCAACCGCCAGAGCCGCAGCTTCAGGCTGATCGCCTCGACCCGCACCGTGTTGCCGTCCCCGGTATCCGTCCGCTCGATGGCCGAAATGCGCAGCCCGTACCATGGCATGAAACTCACGCGCCCGATTTTCACATCCGTGTGGAGCCCCTTGCTCAAGCCGCGCTCGATGCGCGCGCGGGTGCCCGCGGATTGCACGTAAAGATTCACGCCAAGCACCATCACCGCCCCCACAACCAATATTATACCCAGAGCTATCAGAATAGCCTTGGCAACTTTTTTCACGCTGCCAAAGTAGCGCCCGAAGGGGGAAAGAAAAGTATAAATCCGCGTCCCCGGCTCCGAACCATTCCCAATGAACGACATCGTGGTGATTCTCAATCCGGCTGCGCGCGGCGAAAAAGCCAAATCGCTCTGGGATAAAATCCGCGGGCTTTCCAAGGAAGCGTTCGTGCGCACCACATCCGAGGCCGGCGAGGCGCGCGAGTTTGCGCGCCAGGCGGTCCACGCCGGCTGCAAGGTGGTGGTCGCCGCCGGCGGCGACGGCACCGTGAACGAGGTGGTGAACGGCATCGCCGGCTCGAACGTCGCCCTCGGCCTTCTCCCAATGGGCACCATGAACGTCTTCGCCGCCGAGCTCGGCCTCCCCACCAACAACCTCCGCAAATGCTGGGAGACCATCGAGGAAGGCCACACGCGCATCGTCGATCTTCCCATGGCAAACCGCCACGCCTTCGTGCAGCTCGCCGGCGTCGGGTTCGACGCCCAGATCGTCCAGGAAACCGACCGCGGCTTCCGCAAACAATTCGGCCCGCTCAGCTACCTCGTCGCCGCCACGCAGATCGTCTCGCGCGAGGCCCCCGCGCTTGTCGTCGAATCCGCCGGCAAACAGCGCCGCGGCTCCTTCGTCCTCATCGGCAACGGCCGTTACTACGGCGGCCCCTTCGTCCTTTTCAAGGACGCCCGCGTCGACGACGGCAAACTCGACGTCCTCATTTTCAAAAACCTCGGCTACCTCGACATCGCCCGCTATTTGAGCGGCATCATCTTCGGCACCCACGCCGACCTGCACGACGTGGAATATTTCCAGACCCGCCGCGTCACCGTGCGCAGCGCCGGCAAAGTCCCCGTGGAAGTCGATGGCGAGGTCATCAGCAACGTCCCGGTCACCTTCCGCATGTCTCCGCACAAGCTCAAAGTCATCGCCCCCGCCGGCGCTTAATTTGAAATTCGACAACCGCGCGGGATTGGAATAAATTCGACCGTATGCGAGTGCCCAAGCGCCAAATGCAGCCCTCCACGCATTCCTGGTCGGTGGGCTATCCCCAAGCTTGGATGATCTTGATCGCGGTGAACGTCGGCGTTTTCACCGCGCAGCAAATCGTCAACCTCAACGACGCCGGCTGGATCAACCGCATCTTCGCCCTCAGCGATGCCGGCGTGCGCCAGGGCTACCTCTGGCAATTCGTCACCTGCACCTTCCTCCACGGCGGCTGGCTCCATCTGGCCGCCAATATGATGCTGCTCTATTTCGCCGGGCGCGAAGTCGAGGCCCTCATCGGCCCGCGCCATTTCCTCGCGATTTATTTCGGCGGCGGATTGCTCGGCAGCATCGCGCAATGGGCCATTCCCCCGCACCTCCCCGGTGGGTTGATGGGCGCCTCCGCCGGCGTGCTCGCCACCCTCATTGCCTTCGCCACCATCCTCCCCGAGCTCGACCTCACCTGCTATCTCTTTTTCGTGGTCCCCGTGCATATGAAAGCGAAATACCTCGCGCGGATCGTCGTTGGCCTCACCCTCCTAGCGCTCGCCGTCCCGTATGCGATCGGCCATTTCGCCCTCCTCGCCAGCCTCAAAAATGTTGCCGCCCTTTTCCAGAACAACCACTACATCACCGCGCACTACGCGCACCTCGCCGGCTGCCTGCTCGGCTGGACTTACGTCAAACAACTCGGCTACGGCAACCCCCTCTGGATCCAGCGCTACTTTTTCGACAAGCGCCTGCGCGAGCAGCGCCGCAAGCACATGAACCCCGAGCAATTCATCCACGAGGAAATCGACCCCATCCTCGAAAAAATTTCCCGCGAAGGCATCCGCAGCCTCACCCGCGCCGAAAAACGCATCCTCGAAATGGGCCGCGAAAAAATCACAAAAAGGCGTCCTTGAATCTTGGTTCAAGGTCCAAAGTTTCCCACCGCGAAAGCTGCTATTCGCTTCGACGCGGACTCTCGCCACGAAAACCTTGAACCTTGAACGTGGAACCTTGAACTATTTCATCAGCACCCACACGCGATCAATCGCCAGGTAAGCCACCGCGTAACTCATCAAAATCGTAACGCCGCCCAGCGCCCCCATCGCAAAAATCCGCGTCACGCTCCGCTGCCGCGCGCACGTCGCCAGCCGCCCCAGCGCCATCGCGATGAAAAACTCCGCCGTGATCACGTACCACGGCGTGTGCATCACCATCCGGCATTCCGAGTAGCGCCACCAATGCACCCGCAGCGCCATCTCCTCGTAAAACGGGATATTGATCGCCCCCAGCACCCCGTTCACCACGAGCCCCTGCACCCCCATCGCCTCGTAAAGCCGCAGCCCGATGTAGCCGAATTGCACCGCCACCACCTCCCACGCCATCGGCATCCACACCGGTGATTTCCAAATCATCGGCCCGCCCCCGATCGCGTAATCCAGCGTCCCCGTCCACCCCGCCAGCAGCGCATCCGCCGGCAATTCCGCAAACCCCGCCACCAGCCCGAAAAACATCAGCCGCAGCATCAGCAAGTCGCGCATCCGGAACACATGCACGAGCAGCAAAATATTGTCCGCCACATTCAGCGCCAGCCCCGTCTTCCAATCCGACCCCGGGTAATGCGCCAGCGCCAGCACCGAGACGACGTTCAGGAAGATCGTCGCGAGCACGATCGTCAGCCGCTGGCGTTCCAGGTATGGGTTCAACACCCTTGCTCAATACCAAAGATGTCGCTTTGCATTCAATGCCTCTCTCGCTAGACTTTTCCCCCACGCCATGGAAAACGATTACAAAGTGAAACTCGAAATCTTCGAGGGACCGCTCGATTTGCTGCTTTATCTCATCAAAAAGGACGAGGTCGACATCTACGACATCCCGATCGAGCGCATCACCAAGCAGTACCTCGAATACCTCGAGATGTTCAAAATCCTCGATCTCGATATCGCGGGTGAGTTCATCGTCATGGCCGCCAATCTCATCTACATCAAAAGCCGCAGCCTCCTCCCTGTCGACCAGCAGCCGCCCGACGAAGCCGCAGAGGAGGCCGACCCCCGCTGGGAACTCGTCCGCCAGCTCATCGAATATAAAAAATTCAAGGACGCCGCCGGCCACCTCCAGCAGCGCGAGCTCGCCCAGGAAAACCTCTTCAACCGCGTCCCCGAGCCCCCCGACCTCCGCGCAGAGCGTCCCATCGGCGAAGTGAGCATCTTCGACCTCATCCACGCCTTCCAGACCGCCCTCAAGCGCCTCGACAAAAAGGAAGACCTGCGCGAAATCTTCGCCGAAAATTTCACCGTCTCCGACAAAATCGAGCTCATCATGAAAATGACCGCCTCCGGCGTCCCGTTGAAATTCTCCGAGCTCTTCGCCCAGGCCGCCTCGCGCACCGAGATCGTCGTCACCTTCCTCGCGCTGCTCGAGCTCATCAAGATCCGCCAGTTGAACGCCACCCAATCCGGGGAATTCGGCGAAATCGAGTTGTCACGCGTCCCGGTTTCGTAAAAATTCGGAATTCGCCATGCAAATTCACCGACCATTTGGAGACTGCGCGTCACCGCAAATTCCGGGGAGGATACGCGTCTCGCGTGTCGTTTCCGGCGTCCCGCCGGAAACATCGAACGGCGCGTCGTCAACCAACGCGCTTCCTTTGCACCACCGGCCGTAACAACCCATGACTTTGAAGACCATCATCGAGGCGCTCGTATTCGCCTCTCAGAAACCAATGATGCCCCACGAATTCGTGCAGGCATTGAAATCCGCCGCCACCGACGACGACGCGGAATCAAAAGCCCTCGCCAAAACGAAGGAAGAAGAAATCGCAACCCTCCTCGAGGAGCTGAAAGCCGACTACGCGCAAGCGGGCAGGGGATTCGCCCTCGTCGAGCAGGTCAACGGCTGGCACGTCGTCACCGCCGCCGAATGCGGAAAGTGGGTGCGCCAATTGTTCCCCGAGAGCAAGCCCGCCCGCCTCAGCGGCCCCGCGCTCGAGACCCTCGCCATCGTCGCCTACCGCCAGCCAATCACGAAAGCTGACATCGAAGCCGTCCGCGGCGTCGCCGTCGATGGCATGATGCAAACCCTTCTCGAAAAAGGCCTCATCAGCATTGCCGGCCGCGCCGAGGTCCCCGGCCGCCCGCTCCTCTACCAGACCACCGAGCATTTCCTCGAGCACTTCGGCCTGCGCGACGTCGACGAATTGCCCAACGCCACCGAACTCCGCCGCATCAACCTCCCCACCGCCCCCATCGAGCAGCCCCCCGCCGCCGGGCCGCAGCCGGAGGAACCCGCCCCCGAATTCCCGCTCTCCGAAGAAACGCCTGCCGCCACGCCGGAGGAAACGCCGACAGACCCCGCCCCGCAGGAGCAGGAAGTCCAAACCGTGGAACCACTCGCGGAGGAGACCCCTGGCGAAGAACAGCAGACTGCGGAATAAGGACAAAATCCTAAATCCTAAATCCTAAATCTTAAATTCCCACATGTCCCTCGGTGAAATCAGGAAAAAGATCGACGCCATCGACGCAAAACTCCTCGCGCTGCTGAACGAGCGGGCCGACCTCGTCCACGAAGTCGGACAGGTCAAGCGCAAGGAAGGCACTGAAATCTACGCCCCCGAGCGCGAGGAGCAACTCCTCCGCTCCCTCGTCAAGCGCAGCAAAGGCCGCCTCCCCGAGACCGCCATCCGCGCCATCTACCGCGAGATCATGTCCGCCTCCCTCGCGCTCGAAAAAGACCTCACCATCGCCTACTTCGGCCCCGCCGCCACGAACACCCACCAGGCCGCCCGCGATAAATTCGGCGCGAGCGTCAACTACACCCCGCAAATCAGCATCGCCGACGTGTTTGACGTTGTTGCACGCGGCAACGCCGACTACGGCGTAGTCCCCATCGAAAACTCCACCGAAGGCGCCGTCAACCATACCCTCGATGTCTTCGCCGAGAGCGACCTCCGCATCTGCGCGCAGATTTTGCTGAAGATCGAAAACCACCTCGTCGCCAAAATCCCGCGCGGGGAAATCCGCAAAATCTACTCCCACCCCCAGGTCCTCGGCCAGTGCCGCAACTGGCTCCGCCACAACATGCGCGATGTCGACCTCGTCGAAGTCTCCACCACCGCCCGCGCCGCCGAGATCGCCTCGAAGGAAGCACACGCCGCCGCCATCACCGGCCGCATGGCCGCCGAAGTTTACGGCCTCGAAATCCTCGTCCCCTCCATCCAGGACATCCCCAACAACACCACCCGCTTCCTCGTCCTCGGCCACAGCGCCTGCCCTCCCACCGGCGACGACAAAACCTCCCTCATGCTCTGCGTCAACGACCGCCCCGGCGCCCTCCTCGACGTCCTCGAGCCCTTCAAGCGCCTGAAGATCAACATGAGCAAAATCGAGAGCCGCCCCTCCAAGCGCAAAGCGTGGGAATATTATTTCTTCGTCGACGTCGACGGCCACGCCGAGGACGCCCCCGTCGCAAAAGCGCTCGAGGAACTGAAAAAACACTGTTCCTTCGTAAAAATCCTCGGCAGCTACCCAAAAAGCTCCGCGCAGGTGTAACACATCCGTTGTGCCGCGAGATGGCAGCCGTCCGCGGACAGCACTTCCGAATCAAGCAACCCTCCGCCGCGTGTCATCCTGAGCGAAGCGCAGCGAAGTCGAAGGACCCCGCGCTAACACATTCGATACTGCAACAAAATAGGACGTCGATTCCCTCGTGACGAAACTCCGTTTCGTCACGTACCAGTCCCCGCAACTCTGTTGCCCACTCCCATAACTTTCGCCATCGTCCTCGTTCCCAAGCTCCAGCTTGGGAACGCACTTGTCTTGGAAGCTCCAGCTTCCCGCGCACGTCGGGTTGGCGCAAAGCAGCGCCATCGAATGCCACGCGACTCAAAAGTATCGTTCGGCTCGATCCTTTGTATTGAACAAATTACAGCTATCTCCCTCGTGACGAAACTCCATTTCGTCACGCACTTGTCAGCGCAACTCCATTGCGCCGGGCGGCGCGTCGCCAGCCAACACCAACCCGCCTGCATCACTCCGCCAGCAGCTTCGCAATCTCCCCATCCAAATCCGCGCGCGCATTGGGAACCGCAAGGATTCCCTTCTTGTTGATAAGCCACATCGTCGGAATCGACCGGATATTGAACTTTACAGCCATCGCATTTTGCCAGCCTTTGCCGTCGAAATACTGCGGCCACGTCATCTCCTTTTCCTGCGTCACCGCGAGCATCTTCTCCTTGCTCTGGTCCAGCGAGATTCCGATGATCTCGAAACCCTGCCCGTGATATTTCTTGTAAGCCGCCACCACATCCGGCACCTCCTTCATGCACGGCCCGCACCAGGTCGCCCAGAAATCGACCAGCACCACCTTGCCGCGCAGGGCCGCGAGATTCACCGGCATGCTGTCGGCGGCGATGAATTGCAAATCGATCGTCTTCCCCGCGAATTCATTCACGGGCGCATTCGCGGGCTGTTGCGATTGCGGCTGCCCCTGCGGTTGCAGCACGCGCGTACCGCCGGCCGGCTGCGCTGCGAGCCGTTCATCCTCCGCCTCCTGTTGCTGGGCCAGCTTTTGCTTCTCCAGGAGCGCATGGTAAGCCGCCGCGTCTCCCGGCGTGGCAACCATCGCCGGCGCCAAAAGCGCCTTCATCAACGCCGGCGTCGCCCCGAGCGAAACCAGGTCCGCCTGCTGCTCCTGCGTCAGCGGCGTGAGCAGCTTCCTCCGCGCCGTCTCATCGAGGATGTATTGCTGCTGCTCCCCGTTCCGGAGAAGCATCGCGATCTCCTTGTAGGTCATCGGCTCCGATCCCCGCGCCGCGAACACCGCAAATGCCAGGAACAGCGCGCAAAGGACAGGCGTTTTACATTTCATAAACAGTAAAACAAGCAGTTTCGCTGCCAACTGGGGCGCGGAGTGAACACCGCGATTGGCAAGTGCCGCTGGTGCCTGCGCCAACCGCTGCGGACGCCCGGTGCGGCCTGTTGCCCTCAACAGCCCGCGCTGAGCGTTGCGCTCGCTTAACACACTGGACTATGGCGCACCCGCAACACCACCCGTCAGCGCCAGTCTCTATCTTTTCTCCTCGTTTCCAAGCTCCAGCATGGAAACGCCCTTGTCTTGGAACTCGACTCTGGGAGAGGCAGAGGGGCGAGGGCCGCAACTCCAGCTTCCTTTGCGCAAGGAGAGTGTACGAATCACGCTCCTATTCTCCCTGCGCCTGCACCCCCGTGCCATTTCATCCCGCGCCTTTCTCTGTGTCCCTCTGCGTCCTCTGTGCCTCTGTGTTTAAGTCCGGGTCAAGTCCAACGCCCAGCGTGTCGTTACACCAAAAACGAGCAAATATACTCGCAAATCCCCGCCTTCACCTCGATATCGAACCCCGACTTCGCCGGCACCTCAAACGCCGACCCCTCCGCATAATCATTCCACGTCTCCTCGCCATCGAGCTTCACCCGGCAAGCCCCCGCCACGATCTCCATCCGCTCCGCCGCCGCCGTCCCGAAATGAAACGCCCCCGGATAAATCAGCCCCAGCGTCTTCTTCTCCCCGCCGCTGAAAAGGATGGTATGGCTCACCACCTTCCCGTCAAAATAAACATTCGCCTTCGTGACAGCAGTGACCCCCGGAAATTCCTTTACGATGTGTGACATGGGAAAAAGACTATCCGCGGATTCCACAGATTCACGCAGATTTTTAATAAAAAAGCTCGGGCAGTTTCAGCTTGTGGGCGGGACGAAGTGCCTTGTGTCTAAATTTAGATCGAGATTTTTCATGACCGTGCCGGGAGCGAGCCAGATTTTTATCAACGATTCCATGACAGGCGCCGTTTGTTCAGTAGGCAGGCATCCGATTTCAAGCATATAAACCGGGTTACCAAATGATTCGCCAAACGTCTTTGTGAATGCGTGAATGAACTCTTCCTCTGCGCTTTCCATCCAGCAATCGATTTGGATCCCGCGTGATTCCCACGCGTTGATCGCGCTGAAAAGCGGCACGCTTTGGTCTCCATCCATGAAACGAAAAGATGGCTCATGCCACGGCCCCCATTGCTCTGACACCCCAAGTTGCTTTGCGCACGTATAGAACATTTCCCGCCAGTACGTCTCCACCGCGCGCAGCATTTTTTCCGGGTCTGTCCGGTCTGGAAAAAGATGTTTCATTGGGTGCCGCATTTTCCTGCGTTTTGCGACCGGAACAGACTAAACGCGGATTTCATTCAAACAAACACTTTCAACCTTTGGGAATTTCACCTCCATAGGCGCCGCGTTCACCCGGGCATTGTAGAGGCGCCCGTGTCAGGCGTCCTCTGACTGACCGCTAACAGTGCGTCTGACTTCGTACCGGAAGCGTGTGTAACACACCCTGCATTTTTTCGAAAATCTGCGGATAAATACATCTCAAAAACCAATCACTTTGCCAAGCTCCCAGCTCTGGCTGCCACCGGGATAATCATGCATGACCTCTACTCCGGAGACCAGGGATCGCGTAATCGAGACGAATTCCTTGTTCCCCGTCCTGTAATCGGTGGTATAGCCGTCCTTCCCTTGCACGAAATGCGTCTTCATCTTCGCGGGATCAAAATTCAGCTCTCTTAAAATCTCCGCATCCGTCATGCTCGCTCGGAGATGCGGTTTGTGCCGGATCGCGGCGGCAGGAGGCGCGCCTGTCTGCGTGAAATGTGCGCACCCGGCGGAAAGACAGAGCGCCCCGCAAAGGAAAAGATAACCGGGATTTTTCATAAGCCCCAATGCTATCTCCCTTAACCCAAAAAACGAGCAGATATGCTCGTAATTACCGTTTTCACCTCGATATCGAACCCTGATTCGCCGACACTTCGGACGCCGTCCCTCCGCATAATTACTCCAAGTCTTCACACCATTGAGTCGCACCCGGCAATTCACTGCCACGATCTCCCGCAGCTTCGCTGCCGACGTTCCAAATAAATGAATGGGTTTGCAGCGGGAGAGACATTTGGATATAGAGGGGCCATGAGCAAGCGCTGTATCATTACAGTGACGGCCCCCCTCGCTGGTCTTTTATTGCTGGGTGGCATCTTCACTGCACACGCGGCGCCGGGTGCTGTTTCGCCGGGAGACCGTGCAGACGCGATCGACCGGCGGGTGCTGGCCGGTGATTTGGACGCGTTGTCGGATTTCGCGACATTGCCCTTGAATGTAGTCGCGCCGCATTTGCTCGGTTTGAATTCGAGCCACCGCAACCACCACCTATCCCCAGCGGAACTGGCCCGCGATCGGGCCATTGAGAAAACCCTCAGGCAACTCAAAGGCATCATTCCGTATCTTCGCAAGGATGCGGCGGTGCAGACGGCCAAGGGGGCATGGGTTCCGTCGGGGGATTTCGAATTGCTGGCAACAATCGATACGGAGGATGCGGCATCGGTACTCGCGCCCTATTTGTTTGACCGCAGGGAATCGGCGGATGCTTCCCGGGATAATGAACCGCCCGCGATCTGTCAGGATGCAATGGCGAAACTACAGTCTATGAACCTGCCGGATGCACCTGCCGGCAAAGCGGCGCAGGGTGAGTGGTCGGCGGCGTTGATTGCCTGGCAGAAATGGGCGCTCCGTCAAGGTTATGTGCCGGCCGGATGGAAATCACTGATTGGCGCGCCAAGCTGGCTGCTGCGCCAAGAGAAGGAATGGAAGAGCTGAGACGCGCCCAAATCGGCGACAGGAGATAGGCGGAGCGCAGCCTCTCCCCAAATACGAAATAGGGATCGGCTTGATATTCTGAGAGAACGAATTTGCATTCGCCACGCTTTTATCCACAGGCGTTACGCCAGCGAGTGCTGGAAAACTTAAAGCTTAACACTTAAAACTTAAAACTGTGGGCCGTTACGGCAAATCCGTCGCCCCCATCAGCCACCGGTCGCATTCGCGCGCAACTCCGCGCCCCTCATTAAACGCCCACACCACCAGACTCTGCCCGCGCCGGCAATCGCCCGCCGCAAACACCCCCGGGATGTTCGTCGTGTATTTCTCATGCTCCGCCTTCGCATTACTGCGCGCGTCGCGCTCAATGCCGAGCGCCTCCAACAGCGGCTGTTCCGGCCCAAGAAAACCCATCGCCAGCAGCACGAGCTGCGCGGGCAGAACCTTCTCGCTGCCGGGCACATTCTTCGGGATGAACTGCCCCTTCTCATTCTTCGTCCACTCCACCTGCACCGTGTGCACCGCCTTCACATGCCCCTGCTCGTCGCCTTCAAATTTCGTCGAGGTCGTGAGATACACGCGCGGATCGTCCCCGTATTTCGCCGCAGCCTCCTCCTGCCCGTAATCCATCTTGTAAACCTTCGGCCATTCCGGCCACGGATTATTCGCCTGCCGGTCCATCGGCGGCTTCGGCAAAATCTCCACCTGCACGAGGCTCTTGCACCCGTGCCGCATCGAAGTCCCCACGCAATCCGTGCCCGTGTCGCCGCCGCCGATCACGATCACATCCTTCCCCTCCGCGGAAATGAAACTGCCATTCTTGTGCTGGTCCAGCACCGAGCGCGTATTCTCCGTGAGAAACTCCATCGCAAAATGAATCCCTTTGAGTTGCCGTCCCTCGATGGGCAGATCGCGCGGCTTCGTCGCGCCGGTCGCGAGAATCACCGCGTCAAACTCCTTCATGAGCTTCTCCGCCGGATAATTTTTCCCCACCTCTGTATTGCACTGGAACGTGATTCCTTCCTCCTCCAGCACCTTGATCCGGCGCATCACCACCTCATTCTTATCGAGCTTCATATTCGGGATGCCGTACATCAACAGGCCGCCCGGACGGTCCGCGCGCTCGAACACCGTCACGAGATGCCCCGCCCGGTTCAACTGCGCCGCCGCGCTCAACCCCGCCGGCCCCGACCCGATGATCGCCACCTTCTTCCCCGTCCGCTTCGCCGGCGGCTCCGCCTTGATCCAACCCTCCGACCACGCCTTGTCCACGATCGACACCTCGATATTCTTGATCGTCACCGGCGGCTCATTAATCCCGAGCACACACGACCCCTCGCAAGGCGCCGGGCACACCCGCCCCGTAAATTCCGGGAAA
>DASZPK010000425.1:0-3749 GCA_035550335.1 Chthoniobacteraceae bacterium
AGCAACACCACCACGACGGCTTTTGTTCCCCAGCGGCTGTGGAAGAGGAGTGACAGCACGAAAAACACCACGGCCACGGGCGGCACAGGCATGGCGATCTTGTGGAGGGTGCGGACGTTCACTCGCCGCAGCGTACCACGACGCGCGCAAATTTGCGAGGCGGAGCATTGGGAAATTGCGCCCACCCATGCCAAACAATGATCACCGCGAGGAGCCGCGCGCTTTTCTGCGTGCGTGGCGCGGCCTTCGCACTCAGTCTCGCCGCATGGAAACGGCACGCACCGATGCGCCACCCGCCGCGCGCGATGACCGCAAGCCGGGCCATGGCGCGGCGGTCGCCATCGCGCTGGCGGGCATCGTGCTCGCCGCGCTGCTCGTGTGCCCGGGTTTTCTCGCGGCGGGGTTTTCGCGCGTGTCGCCCATCTTTTGCGCGGACAGCGAAAATGATTGGTGCGTCTATGCCCAAATACCGCTCGCGCGGGGCGTCAAGACGGAGTTTGCCCTGCTCGGGCCCTCCTCATGGCTGGCCGCGCGCTCGCCGATGCTGCGGGAGTTTTACAAGTGGCAATACCGCGCGGCGGGCGGATCGAGGTCGAACGTCCCATGATCGCGGATGGCAAAATGAGCCGCGCCATGGATTCGGGTAACACGGATGCGCAACCGCAACAGCCGCCCCGCACCAAGCGTAGCCACGGCGCAGCGGTCGCGCTCGCCTTTGCGACCATCCTGCTCGTGGCGCTGCTCGTGCTCCCGGGTTTTCTCGCGGCGGGATTTTCGCGCGTGAGCGGCGGTATTGGGGCGTGGATGGCACGGCGAGCTGGGATTACATCGGTTCGCTGCCCGATTTTGGCGAGCGGCACCCGGTGGAGTTTCTAGTCCTCAAGCCTTCGGGATGGCTCATGCACCGCTCGAAGGCGATTCACCGGTTTTACAGCTGGGAATACACCCTCGCCAAGGGGCGCGATGGGACGTATCTTCATCCCGGCCCCCCTTAAGCGCCAAACCGCCAAACCGCCAAGCCGCCATGGAAACGAACACCGCCGATTCGCAGCCGCCGCCACATGATCCGCGCGGCGGGAATCATCGGGCGAATGCCTTCTCAGTCATAGCGGTGATTCTGCTGCTCGTGGAATTTGTGCTGCCGGGTTTCGCGCTGGGGGGCGAGCGGCTGGCGGAATCGCGCCGCATCATCACGCCGGGCAACCTCTTCTTTCCTTCGCCCGCGCTTCGCGGCGTCATTTTCTTTTTCGCGCCCGCATTCTGGCTCGCGGGCCATTGCAAGCCGGTGGGCGACTTTTACGAATGGGAAATACGGCTCGTCTGGCATTGAGCGGATATTTGTACCATGGAAACAAACGACACGAATGCGGAGGTTCATTCCGACGACGGCGAAAAAAAACACGGCAGTCATGTCGCGGGCGCGGCGGCGGGCCTCGCGGGCATCGCGCTGATCGTTGTTTTACTTGTGTTGCCAGGTTTTCCTGCGGCGGGGTTTTCGCAGCTTTGAGGATGCGATTTTCGAGGAGCGTGTTAATCTGAAATTTCCGGCTAATGCAGCCCTCGCCCCTCTGCCTCTCCAAAGTCGAGTTTCCAAACGCCCTCCGGGCTTGACGGTGGCGACCGATTAAATCGAAGATGCTCTAACGCCGCGGGACACCCAGCTTTGCATCCAGCCAGCGGGAGAAGAGGCCGAGCACCTATTTGAAATCGTGCTGCTCGCCGACTTGCGAGTAATGCCACACCGTGCCGGCGCGGACGACATCGGCCGGCCATTGATCGGGGGGCACATCGACCACGCCGATATCCCGGTATTCCTGGTAGGAAACCAGCTTTTGGGATTCGTATTGCGCGATTGCCTTCGTGCCCCCGTGCGCGTCGTAAAAGGTCCATTGTCCATCGCGAAAGCCTTGCTTGTAATCTCCTTCCACGGTCTTTCTTCCGCTGGTGTCCCACGAGATGGATGGGCCGTCGAACAATCCGTTCGCAGCGAGTTGCGCCTCCTGCAATTTGTATTTCCCAAAGTAGGTTTCCTGGACGCGGACGGGGCGTCCATCGGCGCCGGTTCGGTCCACGACGGTGAACTTGTAGTATGGAAGAACGCAATACACGCTTCCCACCAGCGCGACGATGATCGCGGCCGCGTAGCACGCGAGCATGGCGATGGAGAAGACGATCCCGGGCGGCTTGAGGGTGAGGCGGTCCCACGCATTGCGCGCGCGGAATGCGAGGCTGCGCGGCTTCAGGCTTGCGCCGCCGGGCAGCCCCATGTCGAGATCGGGCAGAAGCCGCTCGAGTGTTTCGTGGGGGATCTGCTGGCCGGAGGGCGCCGGCTCGCCGGGGAACGCCTTGCGATAGCGGCGCGCGATTTTCCCGACCATATACATTTCGCGGCACGCGAGTATGCTGAAAAGCGCCAGCGCGCCGAACAGGAGGGAGGAAAGCCGCCACGCGAGCAGCGCGAGGGCGACGACCGCAAAAAGCCGGAAGCAAAGCTCGAGCAATATCGAGCGCGAAAAAAGCACCGCCTCGAAAAACCGTCCGCCATCGAGCGGGGGAACGGGGATGAGGTTGAACAAATTGAGGCCGATAGAAACCATCGCGTACCGCAGCAGCAGCGGGTTCCTGCCGCTGACGGCGAAGACCGCCGCGACTGTGCCGAGCACGATGCCCGGCACAGGGCCGAGGAGGATCATCACCGCCCTGGCCGCGCCGCTCGCGGTGGGCTTTCCGGTGACGGCCGCGCCGAAAAAGGGGATGAAGAACATCTTCATGTCGCGGACAATTTCATCCCAAGCCAATGGCCCCCCTCGTGGATGAACAGCACGACAAGGAGCACGGCGAGCGATTCGACCGAAAACCGCAGCAGGCCCGTGGCGACAAAGAGCGCCACCGAGGCCGCGAGGAGGATGAGATTTCCCGCCTCGGACTTGCGCGTGGCATCCATCTTGTCGAGCTCCGCCTCGACATCACCGATGGGTATGGAATGGCTCATGGCGGAATCACCAGCGCTGCTTGCGCGCCCACAGCTCCGCCAGCGGGCGCGCTTTCAAAAAAAGGAAAAATCCGATGGCCAGCCGCACCATCTCGCCGACGATGCGCGGGGCGTAATTATCAACCGCCATCTGCTGCTCCAGCGCGGTCTTTCCAACCTCAAGGCCTGTCAGCGCCAGGGCCAGGGTCGGCACCGCCCCGAGCATGAAGAAGACGCCGATGCCGGCGAAAACGAGCGGCGCGGCGGGAAAAAAGGCCTGCGGCATCGGCGGCGGCTTGCTTGGCTGCGGGAGTTGTTCCGGCGCGCCATCGGCGGGTTTCTGCGGCCCGGGCGTCTCCGGCGGGAGCATCTTTGCCGCGAAGCGGGTGGCGTTTGCAAACAGGATGAGGCCGATCACCGCGCACACCGCGGGCGGCCCGAGCCGGAAGACTTCACGGAGCCCGAGCATCATGCTTTGCTCGCCGCGCAATTCCAGTGCCGTGACCGGAATACTAAAGAGCACGCCGTTGGTAAATTGGTTGACCGCGCTGAACCAGGCATACAGCGCGAATCCCCGGATGGTGAGCACGGCACAATCGTTGCGGTTCATGATCGCGAATAGGTGGGCGGCCATCCTGCGGGGCGAGTGCTTGTTTTACAAGCCAAGAAGAATTTCAAATTGCCGCTCACGGCCCGAGTCGAGTTCAAATTGAAGAAAAGCGCTCGTAGCGCGGACTATTGATTCAATTTGCGATTTGAAATCGGAAATTTGAAATTC
>DASZPK010000426.1:0-2739 GCA_035550335.1 Chthoniobacteraceae bacterium
TGCTTGACGATGGCGAGGCCGAGGCCGGTCCCGCGTTTCGCGGGGTCGGGATCGGTTTCCAATTTATCGAAAATGCGCCCGATCCGGTCCTCGGGGATGCCTTCTCCATTGTCACGGACCGAGCATTCGACGTGGTCTCCCATCTGCCGGGCGCCCACGATGATCTCGCCGCCGGGCGTGAAACGAATGGCATTGGTGATAAGGTTTTGGAAAACTTGGGTGAGCATCAGCGCATCGGCGTAAACAACCAGGTTGCCGGGAATGGCGCTGGTGATGCGCGTGGCGTTGGATTCGCAAAGCGGCCCCAGATCTCGAATAAGGCTTTTCACGAAAGGCGAAAGGTCAATCTGGCGGCGCACCAGTTTATGGCCGCTTGCGGACATCAGGTTTACCTGTTCCTCGTTGACGCGCGAAACCAGGATATTCAGCCTGCCGAGGTTCCTTTTCAGCACGTCCACGATATCGCCGGCCTCGGTGCCGGGGCTTGCCTGAAGGGTCTCCTCCAATTCCTGCGCGGCGAGCGAAATCGCGTTCAGAGGAGTGCGCAAATCATGGGCGATAAATGCAAGATGCTCCTCCCGGCGGCGCTGGAGCTCCACGGCCTGCTGCTTCGCGTAATTTTCGACCGCAATCCCGATGGCCGAATCCAGCACCCAGTTGCTGATGCGAAATGCCGCGCCGTGCAGCGTGAGCCCGTGCGATTCCACCAGATCCTGTAATACATCTCGGAGGATGTTGTACTCGGCCACCACCTCCGTGATGTCGAAGCCATCCTCCAGCCGTTGCATTCCGTGCCATGACGGGCTTGAAGTGCCATGATTTTCCGCCACACGCTTCGTCGACTCGACGGAGAGGGACTTGATCAGCTCCTCGATGAACGCCGGGATATGGTCATCCAGGGTGGGCGTGTCGAGGTGTTTCGCGCCGGCCAGCTTGCGTGCATCTTGCCGCCATCTTGCGAGCAGATCGCCCTTTTTTTCCTCGAGAAGCCGGACGATTTGTTCGAGATAGAGCGACTCTCCATGGTCGTCGCCGGGTGAAACAGGAGATTTGTCCATTACGAATGTTCGCAGCGAGCCCGGCAAATACAAGATTTTCAGCGGGCCGATGTCGCCGGCCCGCAGTTCACCAGGCAACGATTACTGGGGGGTGGTTTTTTTCTTGTGCTTCGGCGTCGGCGATTTTGCGGGCGTTGGCGATTTCTCCGGGCTGGGCGTTGGTGATGCCGCTTCAATGGACGGCAGGGTTACTTTTTTGAAGGTGGCGAATTTTTCGGCAAACAAAACATCCGGATCGGCGCCGCTCACGTAGGCGTCGAGGCTTGCGGTGCTGGCCGTAAGCCCTATGTCGCGGCTTTCGTTGCTTGCGCCCGCATTTTTCACGGTGATTTTTCCGGCGAGCTTTTCCGATTTCACAGCCTTTGCGACCGGCGCCTCGGACATGAGCCAGATGGTGAGCGTGCCATTTTTGGAAAGCGTGTAGCGGGCGAAGTAATACGGCTTGTCCGCCCCGCCTTTCTCCCGGACGTTCATGTAGCGCTGGTTGCCGATGATCGTGGGGAACATCGTGTAAATGGAAGTGTGCGCGTCGCCGTCCTTTTCGTGGTCCACCTCCACGACATCCATCGAGGTCGCCTTGCCCGCGACGAAATGCAGGAAGATGGTATCCTCGCCCGATTTGCCGTACCAGACGCCATTCAGGCGCATATCGACCACGGCCTCGGCGGGATTCGAAAGCGGGTTTTTGGAGGTGGGGAGGCATCCGCCCAGCCCGATCGTCATTGCAATAACGGCCAAAGCGGTCACGACTCGTTTCATGGCGGGATGTTTGCAGCGGGGAAAAAACGTGTAAAGCAAAAGCGAAATGGATTGTTTGCGCAAGGTGCGGGAATATATTCGCCCGATGCAGGAACCCAGCCAGCAGGCGTCATGAATGAAACCGGAACCAACAGGGAGATCCTCGACCGGGAGCACGCCGCGTACAGGAAAGTTTATCGCGCGGTGTTTTGTTTTTATTACATCTCGGTCGGGCTGCTGTTCGTTTTCCTGTGCAAGCAGGGGATCGCCTGCCTGTATTCCCCAAGCTGGTTCGGGTTCCTCAAGGCGGCGGGCGCGATCGCGGGCATCTGGTATTTGTTTTACTTGTGCGATACGGAAGGCGGCGTGCTGAAGCTGCTCCGCCAGTGGGAAAAATCCCTCATGCAGCGGATGCGGCAGGAGGAAGCCATCGAGGCGCTCCGCGCGGGCGGCCTTTATTTCATCGACGACATGGAGATGACCCTCGTGGATGACAAATACCTCGTGCCCAGGGACCGGGTGAAATGAGCGCGCCGGTTCCCGTTTACAGCCGCTTCGAAACCGAGCTCGCCGTGCGGCCCGACGACATCGACATGAACCGGCACGTGCACAACAGCCATTATTTCGATTACGTGCTCGCAGCGCGCTACGACCAGATGAGCCGGTGCTACAAAATGTCGATGGAGGAATTTTTGAAGGCCGGGTTCAGTTGGGTGGCGAAGGTTGCGCACCTCGAATACAAGCGCCCTCTTGGCATGGGGGACGTGATGATCGTGCGCACTTGGATCGCCCGGATTTTCAAGGACGGCGTGAAAGTCCATTTCGAGATCGACAACAAAAAGACCGGCAAACTCTGCTGCTCCGGCTGGTTCGATTATACCATGATCAACATCAAGACCGGGCGCGCCGAGGCGATTCCCGCGTGGATCACCGAAAAATATTC